>JAEWYP010000011.1 GCA_023395615.1 Bacillota bacterium | reverse complement strand
GAACGCCGGGTGCCCGGATACGTGCGAAAGCACTCCGCGATTCGCCCCATGCTGCGCGTGGGGGTCACACGGCGGTCGTAGGCGGGCATGGCGTCCCGTATCGTTTGGAACCAGCTTTTGGGCACCGGCGGATTGCACCAGTCGGAAGGCTCGCTGTTGTCGCCGCTGTGCGCGGGCATCACCAGCGTGCCGGCGCGCCCCACCGCTTTGATCAGCGCGTTCACAACCGCCGTTTCCCGGCCGCATACCCAACCGAGCTTACTCATGGAAGAATGTACAATCACCGTGTCCCCCGCGCTGATGCCCAGCGCCCGCAAGCCGACCAGCAGGTCGGCTTCGGTGACCGGGTTTTCCACCAGAGCAATGGTATCCAGTTCCGGCATGGCAGATCAAATTCCCTTCAAAAATGCTTCAAAGTTGCGATGGGCGATATTCTCCCGTTCCGTTTCCGTCAGGGGCAGCGCGTCAAAACGGGCGCGCTCCTCCACAGGGTCCCACATGGGGTAATCGGTGCCGAAGAACACGTGCGTGCCGTCGTAGCGGCGGATAATCGCCGCCGCGTCTTCCGGCGTAAGCGCGTAAAGGCTGGAGGAAGTATCCACCCAGGCGTTGGGCAGGTCGGCCAGTTCCTTCCACGCCTCGCTCCAGACCGACCAGCCGCCCAAATGAGCGCAGATTGCTTTTAACTCCGGCACCGCCCTTAGCACCCGGGCCATGCGCGCCGGCTCGCTGTAGGGGTAGCGTTTATCGCCGGTATGCACCAGCACCGGCAGGTTCATTTCCGCCAGAATGCGGAACATCTCCATCGCCCGGTCCCCGTCCAGATAGAAATGCTGAAAATCCGGGTGCAGCTTCACTCCGCGCAGTCCGCCCGCACGAATGCGCTCCGCCTCCGCCCGCACGTCGGCCATCTCCGGGTGCAGGGTGCCGAAACCCACCAACCGGTCGGGGTACGCGGCGGCGGCGCTCATCAGATAATCGTTAATGCGGGCCACGCGATCCGGCGTAACCCCCACGCTGTGCACCAGATGCTTTACAATGCCCGCCTGCTGCCCGCGCTGCAACAGCGTATCCAGCCGCCCGCTGGCTTCGATGTCCAGATGGTAGAACTCCCCGATGGATCTGGCGGCCCGGGCCGCGATCGCGTCCGGGTAGATATGCGCGTGCGTGTCGATAAAGTCCAAAGCCTGACGCTCCTTATGCCTGCATGTGCCGCTGAAACGGCTCTTCCTTATATAGCACCACTTTTGGGGCCTTGTCAAGCTTTCGCGGGTCTAATACTATTTCAAATCATTAACGCTCCAATCTCGCGGCGCTTTGATCCTGTTACTTCGTCGCGAAGTCTCGACGTAGACACCGCTACGCCTTCGCCTCCGCTCCTCGTCACAGAATACAATCGCTCGCGATCTTTATAGCATGAATGAATTGAAATAGTATTTACAATCATAAAATGCGGGTATCCCGGAACAAACGGAACCGTTCGCTCGTCAAATGGATAGAGCGACGAAATGCAGGGGGAGGGATGGGCGTGAGCGAGGAACTGATCCGTCGGGCCAGGCACGGCGACGCGGACGCGTTTACCGCGCTGTGCGCCCCGCTGGAGGGCATGGTGTATCGCCATTGCCTGCAGCTGCTAAAAAACCCATCCGACGCGCAGGACGCCGCGCAGGACACGATGCTGAAAGCCTACCGGGGGTTCGCCGCCTTCCGCGGAGGCAGCGGAATCGCCACGTGGCTGTACCGCATCGCCCACAACGTTTGTCTGGACCGGCTGAAGCGCCCGCAGACACGCGCGGAAGCCGCCTCGCTGGACGCCCTGCGGGAAACCGGCTTCGACCCGCCGGACACGGCCCCCACCCCGGAAGGCGATTATGTAGCCCAAAGCGACCGCGAAGCCCTGCAAAACGCCGTCGCCCGACTGCCGGAAGACATGCGTGTGCTGCTCTCCCTCCGCTACGGCGACAACATGAGTTACGAGGCCCTCGCCGACGCGCTCCGCCTCAACCCCGGCACCGTGAAAAGCCGCCTGAACCGCGCCAAAGAAAAGCTGCGCACCCTGCTGCCCGGGTTTGACCCCGGCGGCGAATAATCCACCGGAACCTATTGCTCTCTCTCTCGTCTAAGTTGGTGAAAGGAGGTCAGCCTATGGAAAAGCAATCGAAACCCGACGCTCTGGACCGCGCGCTGACCGACCTTTACCGCACCGACATCCCCGATGGCTACCGCGCCGCCTGGCGCGCCGCCGTACAAAGAGAGGAGCAAACCGCCATGAAACCCACCCCGAAACGCAACCCGTTCCTGCGCGTGGCGCTGCCCATCGCGGCAACGCTGGTACTGGTGATCGGCGCGCTTTCCGCAGGCAGGCTGATCCCCGCCACGACGCCCGCTTCCGCGCCAATCCCCGCGCCCAAAACCACCGTTGTCTACGATACCGCCGAGTATGGCTCCGTATCCAACCGGGCCGTAAGCTTTTCCGCCCCGGCGTCGGACGGCGCGGCCAGCAACGAAAGCTTCGCCGCGGACACCGGAACCGGATCCGCCTCCACGGCCGATACGGCGGATACGGCAAGCACGGCAAAAATCGTACGCACCGCCGACCTCACCATTGCTACCACTGCGTTCGACGCGGACCGGCAGGCGCTTACCGATCTCACGGCACGGCTCGGCGGTTATATCGCCAGCGTTTCCGTTTACGGCGAAGCGTCCGAGCGGATGGACCGCACGGCCTATTACAGCCTGCGTATCCCCAGCGACCAGCTCGACGATTTTCTGACCGGGGTATCCGCCATCGGCCGGATCACCCAACGCAACGAAACCGCCACCGACAAAACCACCCAGTATAACGACACCCAGATGCGCCTGACCACCCAGCAGGAGAAAATGACTCGCCTTCAGGCCTTGTTAAAACAGGCCAGCGACGTAAGCGACCTGCTGGAGATTGAAAATGAAATTGCCAACACCCAGTACACCATCGACCAGCTGGAAACCTCCATGCGCACCATCGACCGCGACGTGGACAACAGCGCCGTAAGCGTGACCCTTGTGGAACAAAGCGCGGGCGACACCGCGCAGGCAACCGAGCTTACGCTGTGGCAGCGGCTGCAAAGCGGCTTTGAGGCCTCGGTAAAGTGGCTGGGCACATTCCTGCAAAACCTGCTGGTGTTCCTGTCCCTGATCCTGCCGGTGCTGGTGCCGCTGGCCGTGGTCGGCGTTCCCATTGGGCTGGCGGTTCGCGCCCGCCGCCGCAAACGCGGCGCGGCAACCCGCACGCCCGATACGCGCGATAAATCCGATTCCTCCGACAAGCCCCATCACAACAACCTATAACAAATAAAGGAGTGATTTCGATGAAAAAACTATTCGCCGTTCTGCTCGTTCTGTCCCTGTGCCTGTTCACCGCCGCCGCCCTTGCCGAGGGCGGTAACAACACCGTGAGCGCCATCGGCGCTGCCAGCGTGAACATTCAGCCGGATACCGCCACCTTTACCGCAGGCGTGAACACGCAGGCGGACAAGGTCTCCGATGCGCAGGCCGCCAACGCCAAAGCCATGCAGGCCGTGCTGGAGGCGCTGAAAAAGCAGGGTGTGGCCGACGCGGATATGCAAACCCAAAGCTTCAGCGTAAGCCCCTCTTACGACTACTCCACCAGCAACCCCACCCCGACGGGGTACACCGTGAACAACACAGTCGTAATCACCGTGCGCGATTTAAGCCAGCTTTCCAAACTGCTGGACGCGGCCATCGCCGCAGGCGCGAACGATACCTACGGCGTTACCTTCACCAGCAGCCAGTACGACGCCGCTTACGACCAGGCATTGCAGGCCGCTGTGCAAAGCGCGCTGCATAAAGCGGATGTCATGGCCAAAGCCCTGAACCGGGAAGTGGGCGCGGTGCAGTCCGTTACGGAAACAAGCGATACCTACCTGATGTCCGCCAGCAGCAAGGCCGCCGACATGAGCGCCGGGGACGCAACCCCCATCCAGAACGGTGTGCTCAGCGTGACCGCCAACGTAACCGTGGTAGCCGAACTGAAGTAAACCTGTAAGCAGGGTATCAAAAACGGGAGAAGCGAAACGCTTCTCCCGTTTTTGACGAACGATTTACAGGCCGCTAACCGCAGACTGCTCAAAAAGGTTCAGATGTTAGGGTTGCGATGAATCAATCCCTTTCACGCCTGCCAAAGCGGAGTGATGAATCATCACAACCCTAAAAAGCAAGGGTGGCAAGGGGTTGAGCTTACCGTTCGTAAGTGATGCCCCTTGCCATCCCGCAGCTGACAACGCAGATGGGCCTTTTTCAGCAATCTGCGCTTTATACAAGCCGGATGCCCTGTGCAGCCTGCTGATCCTGATAGCAGCCCACCAGCCGACGGATACGGTCGTAGGGGTTTAACAGCTTGCTCAGGCTGCGGTCGTGGTTCAACGTCGCGATGATAAAGCTGACGTACTTGCTCATGTCCGCTTCCACAAACCACGGCGCGGCCTTCAGCTCCGGGGTGCGGTAGGTCAGGTTGGTGCCGATCACGCGGGTGATGATACCGTCCTCGTACGCCTTGTTAAACTCCTCCAGCCCGTTGGTGAAAAGCGCGAAGGTGGCGGCGGCGTAGATACGGTTGGCGTTGCGCATTTTCAGTTCCCGCGCCAGATCGAGGATGCTGTCGCCGGAAGAGATGATATCGTCGCTGACGAACACATCCTTGCCGTCCACGGAATCGCCCAGGTATTCGTGCGCGATAATGGGGTTGCGGCCATCCACGATGGTGGTGTAATCGCGGCGCTTGTAAAACAGGCCCATATCCAGCCCCAGCACCGAGGAGTAGAAAATGTTGCGGTCGATCGCGCCTTCGTCGGGGCTTACGATCATCATATGGCTGCGGGAGAGGTGCAAATCCTGCTGGTTACGCAGCAGGGCTTTTAAAATCTGGTAGGTCGGTTTCACGCTGTCAAAGCCCGCCAGCGGAACCGCGTTCTGCACACGGGGGTCGTGCGCGTCGAAGGTGATAATGTTGGATACGCCCATGTTCACCAATTCCTGCAGCGCCAGTGCGCAATCCAGGCTCTCGCGCCCGTTGCGCCGGTGCTGCCGGCCTTCGTAAAGCATGGGCATAATCAGGTTGATTCTTCTGGCGCGGCCGCCGATTGCCGCGATAATGCGCTTGATATCCTGGTAATGGTCGTCGGGCGACATGGGTACGGTTTTCCCATACATCTTATAAGTTACGTTGTACGCGCCGATATCCGAAAGGATATAAATATCGTAGCCGCGTACGGAACTGCGGATCATACCCTTTCCTTCGCCGGTACCGAAGCGGGGGCATTGTACGTCGATCAGGAAATTCTCCCGGTTGGCGCCTAAAACGCCGAAAAGAGGAGTCTGTGTGTCCTCCATGGCGTCCTGATGCTCACGCCATTTCATCAGCCATCGGTTCACGCTCGCACCCAGCTCCTCGCAACCGGGCATGGCGATGAGTCCGAGCGGGGCGTAGGGTGCGGTTAAAATTTCCTCGTCGTTCCAACCGTTCGTAAAATCCGTCATGATTTCGCTCCTTTGGCACAAGTCCCAGGCTCAAAATTGGCATGAACAGTATACCCCAATTTGTCCGTATTGGAAAGGTCGAGTTTGAAAAAGCCGGATATTTCTTTCCTCTTTGTGAAAATCCTACACTTTTCGGCCGTTCTCGTTTACGGTTTTTAAGCGTTCGGCCTGCCCGCAGGCGCAGGAGCGAACTTTCCCGTATCCATCCGTTTGGGGAGCATATCGGGGTAAAACCGGGCTGGACGACCTCCTTTCGAATCGATCCCTGTCGGTACTGCGCAAAGCTGGCGGTTTATCCTCAACCTTCGGGCTTTTCGGCTCCCGCCGCGCTGCCCGCGGGCTGCGTTTTCCCCTTAAAAATCCAGAACTTGCTGACGATATAATTAAAAATTGTCACCAGTGCCGTAACGATCAGCACGTTCCATGTATTGCTGATTCCAATCAGCTGAATCAGCAGGGCAACGCCTTCCTCAATGGCGGCCCAGCTTACGAGCCTTGCGCCGATAAACTGAAGAAATTCGGTCAGTTTGGACCGCTTCGATCCCCCCTGCACACGGAACACCATGCCCCGATTGATCCAGAAAGCGAACACGACGGCAACCACCCAGGAGATTGCGTTGCCAATCACCATTTGCAGAGGCGTTGCGCCGTTGATGGTGTGTGTTTCGGATAGCGCGATATAGCTGCCGTACTTAAGCGCGATGCTCAGAAGGGTGGTAATCACCCCGGCGATTAAGTAGCGGATCAGTTCCATCATTTCGTCCCGGTTGGCCAGCAGGCGTTTGATCTTTTGCATTCTGTTATTCCTCTCCGTGATCGCCGCGAGCGTAATCGCAGCCTAAAATATCGGCCAGCGCGACCGGGACCGGGGTTTTCTTCGCGCCGATCCGCAGCGTGGCGGTTTGTGCGTCCAGCGCGAGCACCGTTACAGTCTTCTGCTCCATTTTTCCGCCGATCATCAGCACCGCGCGGATCGCGCGCCCTTTATCCAGCGAGTAACGCAAAAAACGTTCCATCGCCGGTCATCCCTCGCTGTTTGGATCTTGCGACGGATCCTGCGTAGGCGCGGGCGAAACGGTCGTATCCGGCGCACTCGGATGAGCCTGCTCACGAAATTTCTCCGGCACGGAGTAGATCAGGTAACTGCCGTCGTCGGACTGGTACACAGGGGTGAGCAGCGCGTTCAGCGTAGACACATCCACCTCATAATTATAAAACTCCGAGGGGCTTACGTATACGTATTCCACCCCATATTTCCGTAACAATTGCAGGTTTGCGGCAGGGTCGGCGTAAAAAGCGCTTACTTCCTGCTTGCGTTCCCCGGTGCTGAAGCCGTGATAATACAGGTACAGGTCGCTTCCGCACACGATGGTGCGCCCGGCCAGCGAGGCCACGGGGTTTAAATGCTGATTGCCCGTTAAAAACACGCTGTGTTCCGGCGTATTCTGTTTCACAAAATCCGCCACGGCCACATCCTGCGCGCTGTACGCCTGATAGTCGCTCACCGCTTCGCGGGCCACCGTTAATCCGGCGGACAGGAAGAACACCGTAAGCGTCAGCGCCGCTAACACCCGGCGGCCGCCCAGCCCCTTCAGCCGCGCGAAAATTTCCACCGCGTAATCCGCCGCCATGGGCAGGCACAGCAGAAACCATACATAAATCAGCTTGTTGTTGTCGTATTCGTTGGGCTGGAACAGGATAAACTCCGCAATCAGCAGGATCAGGAAAGCGCCCGCCGCCAGCAGGCGGTTGCGGCGCACCCAGTCCCGCGCGGGCGGAACCTCGGCAAAACACGTTTCCGGTTCGCCCGGCGTAGTGGCGCGGGCGCGCGCCTCCGCATCGGCCGCCTCGTCGCGGTGCCACGTCGCGTGGAACAGTTCCTCCATCAGCGGCCTGTGGCTGGGTTCCGGCCCGGCCTCGCCCGTGACCGCACGCATCACGCCCACGCGATCCGCATCCTCCGGGGAGAAGGCGGCGGCGTGCAGTTTCTCCGGCGGCAGGGGCCGAATATAGGGTCGGGTGGCAATCATCGGCCGCGCCTCATCCACCGCCGCAAGGTGATGGGCCTGCCCGTACGTGGGCATTTCGTGTGCAAGTACGCTGGCCGGTTCGTCGTCCTCCGGCTCCTCTGCCCCGGCAGGGCCCTGCTCTGGTGCGTCCGACATGGATACGTCCGGCACCGTCTGTGCCTGCGCCACGCTCTCCGCGGGAATGCTCTCCTCTTCCGGAGTAACAGCCGTCGGCACGACCGGTTTACGCCGGTACAGCCCGTCCGTCAGCGCGTCGGCGCGGTCGGCTTCCTCCCGCAGGCCGCCCTTGCGGCGCTCCAGCAGAGCCAGCAGAATCAGCAGGTACGGCAGTCCGATATTCTTGATATAGAACCAGAAATACGGGTCTACCAGCCCGTTTCCTCCGCGGTTGTTGCACCAGTTAAACCGGAAACGCAGGAAATGATCGCTGGAGGTCGCCTGTACAAAGGTGAAGCCAAACAGCTGCGGCAGCGACAGCAGCGCGGCGATCGCGCCGTACAGCACGAAGGGGCGAAACGCTTCCGCCCGGCGGCCTTTCGGCGCGGTGACCACGGCGTACAGGCAAAAGCCCAGGCTGGCAATCGCCAGCGCCAGAAAAGTATGCGTATAAATCAGCGGCATACCGCCCGCCATAATCCCCGCCAGGATCAGCGTGCGCGGCGCGGGACGGTCGCGGCGAAAAACCGGCGGAACGACCAGCAGCAGCACCGGCATCAGGATGGTCCAGCCGCCCAGCAAGCCGCGCTGCGGCACCAGCATATCGCACAGGATGTTCACCCACCGCAGGTTGTTGGGGTCCGGCTGGTTGGTGGGGGTCTGATAATACCCGGTCATCACGGTGCGCATGTTGTCCCACGCGGTAGACACGATCGCGCCATTTTCCGTGGTGCCGCTTAATGTGTAGAAAAAGCCCAACCCTCCGTTTAAAAACAGCAGCAGCACCGCCAGCGTTACCGCGCCGCGCCTGCGGCAGAGGTTAGCGCACAGCAACGCAAAGCCGATAAACACGCCGGCGCACATCACCGTGCCGGTAAACGCCATCGCGTCGGACAGGTTCATCCCCAGCAGGTAAAAAGAGCTGGCGAAGGTATCCGACAGGTAGGGGTACGCCATCGTGGCGCCGACCATCAGGCTGTTTTGAAGCGGAAACGCCGCGTTGACCGCGGAGGACGCCACCGCCAGATGCAGCGACAGGTCGCCGTAGGTACTCTGCCCCACGTGGTAGGTACCGTCCGGCGCGATGCGGATGGAGTGCGAATATTCCAGCCACCCGGCGATCAGCGTAAGCGGCACCACCACCAGCAGCACCGTACGCAGCATCCGCCGGTCCTCCTCGCCAAAGCGCACGCGGGGCCTCGGGTCGCGGGTCAGGTAGGCGACCATCATCAGCAAACACAGGGTAAGCACCGCCAGCAGGTGCGCCGTTACGGTAAACGCGACCGCGCAGGCCCAAAGCGCGGGCAGCCACAGCATGGAAAACAGGCCGAAGGACGCCCCCGCGTACCAGCGCGTCAGGGATCTTAGCCCCGGCAGCCAGTACCGGGCAATCGTCAGCCCACCAGCCAGAAAGAACAGGCAAAAGGCAATTCCAGCCAAAGGCACCTCTCCTTTATACAGGTTCCCTGTTACACGGACAGCATCTGCCGGAAAAACTGCACCGCCGTTTGCAGCGCGTCGTCATCCACGGTACATTCGCCGCGCAGCGCCTCCCGGCCGTTGACCAGAAAGGGCGAAAAACGATACACCCTGCCCTTGAGGCCGCTGTAGAACCGTCCGTCGGTCACATAGGGGGACAGGCAGGGGGCGATCACGGCGCGTTCAAACAGGATTTCGATGGCGGTTTCCAGCGCGTCCCATGCCGCGCCGTTTGTCGCGCTGCGGTGGCTGTGCTCGTTCTGCACCGTAATTTCCAGCTTTGCGCCGTCGCGGCACCCCTTGCGGATCAACCGTGCTTTCCACCAGCTCAGCGGTTTCCCCGGCACCGTGTGCAGCGAAAACGTAAGCTCCGCGGCGGTGGGGCTGCGCGAAGGTTCGCCCTGCGTGCTTACGCCGGTTACCGTGCATTCGCTGATAAAAAATTGCGACAGCACCGCCCGTTTCTGCCACATCAGCCGGAGCAGCGGAAAGGTCAGCCGAGGGTTAGCCAGCAGCAGTCTGCGAAAGAACGGCGCGTGCCGGGACAGCTTCGTAAGCATCTGCGCGCTCGCCTTGCACAGCGATGCGTGCCGCGGTCTGGCGATCAGGCGGGAACCGATTTTAAGCAGAACGTTCAGGGGCCGCGCAGCGCCGCGCTCGTCCGAAACGCTCACCGTGGGCGCCGTTACGCACCCTTCCAGCTGCCCCTTCTCGGAGATGCCGATCAGCGCCAGCGGCGCGCCTTCCGGCAGGTACCGCCGGAAAGCCGATTGCGTAACGTAACCCCCATGATCCAGCACAAAACAAGGCGAGATTTTTCGCTTGTCCAGATATTCCGCAATCGCCTTCGCCCCCGCCCCGCCGCTTAATCCATCCATCGACAGGGCCAGAAACAGCTGCCCGCTGGGCTGATACCCGCTTTGCAGCAATGCGTCCAGCGCCTCCAAAAGCGCCACTACATGCGCGCGCTGCAAAGGCACCGTCATCGGGCGGTCGATCAGCACAGGGGGTTCCTCACAATGCAGCGCATCCATATGGGATACGAAAACCAGCGGATCGGCGATGTTCGCGCCGGGCATTTCCAGCACAAGCGCGCCGTTTACGAAGGTTTTTTGTTCCATGCGCGCAAAAACCGCCGGATACCGCTCGTTCAGCAGCGCCGTCACAAAGGCCGCCCCTTCGGGCGTATAGGCGGTGTATGCGTCCAGCGCGCGAAGGGTGTCCTTCGCGCGGCGATAATCCAGCGGCGCCAGAAATTCGCTCATGTCCGGCCTCCTGCAATGTGTTGATGCAGCAGTATTTCGCCCTGCGAACGGAGAAATCCTGCCCGGCGGCGCGAGGAAAGCCCGTGGGTTTGACAGCGGACCGACGGCGGAGATAGAATGCAGAGAGAACGGGAGGCCACGAAATCAAAGAAGCCGCCCGGAAAGCAGGCGGATAAATTGCGCGCACATACATATCCGGCGCAGGCGTTCGACGCCATGCAGTATTTCTACGGCGACGTACAGCCGCCGCGTATTCGCTGCCACATCCGTTTTACGGGCCGGGTGAACGTTCCGGCGCTGCGCGGGGCGATGGAAGCGTGCCAGTCTGCCCACCCGCTGTTGGGCTGCGTGTTTCACCCCGGGCGGCATCGCTGGGAAGCGGCGGAACCGGCCGCGCCCGCACCCCTGCGCGAACTGGAACAGCCGGACGAAGCCAGCGTACTGCAATGTCTGCTCAGCCCGCTGGACGAAACGCGCGAACCACAATGGAAACTCTTTCTGATTCACCTGCCCGACGGCGACGAGCTGTGCGTGATCATCAACCATATGGTCTGCGACGGCGCGGGTTTTAAGGAAGTTTTATATGAGCTGGCGGAAAATTACAGCCGTATCATGGCGGGCGGGAAGTTGCTGCCCCGTCCGGAAGCCCCGGACAGCCGCCGTTTCAACCGCCTGCTACACGCGCTGGGTTTGCGCAGCAGACTGCGGGTGCTGCTTTCACCCGGGCACCCCTTTAAGCGCCTTGCCCCGCCGCTGCTGCCTTATCGGGGCGGCCCCGGTTCCCCCATGCTGATTCTGAAGCGTCTGCCGCCGGAACAGTTTTCCGCCGTTCGCCGCTATGCCCATGCCACAGGCACTAGCGTGAACGACGTACTGCTGACCGCCTATCTGCGCGCGCTTCACACCGTAACCGGCCGGGACGACGTGGCCGTGCCCTGCCCGGTTGATCTGCGACGGTTTGCCGCGCCGGGGCAGGCCTTTGGTTTGTGTAACCTCACGGGCAACTACTGGTGCCGTCTCACCCTGAGCGTATCCGAACCGTTTGGCGTGTCACTCAAACGGGTTTCCGGGCAGATGCGGGCGCAAAAAAACAGCGTCGCCTGCCTGAAGGAGCCGATGCTGTTTCATGCGCTGTACGGGGTGATTCCTTTCGCCCTGTTACATAAGCTGTTTCGCCGGATGGGCGGGGTGCCGGTCACGTCATATTCCAATCTCGGGGTATTGAACGACGAACGGTTGCGCTTCGCCGGGTGCGAAATTGCGGACACATATCTCGCCACGGCGGTGAAGCGCCCACCCTACTACCAGCTTTCCCTGTCCACCTGGCGGAACGTCTGCACGCTCTCCAGTTGTGTGGACGCGTCGGA
>JAEWYP010000087.1 GCA_023395615.1 Bacillota bacterium | reverse complement strand
TCGGCAGTCTGCATCTTCTGCCGCCTATTTCATTCTACAAACAGGAGGGGTATGGGCTTTCCGGGTGAACGCGAAAAATCCTGAATGCATCGGTAAAGACTGAGAGTTCAGTATGCCAGAGGCTTTTGGGTCAATAGGGCGTATGATTCCGACACGAGCGGGTCGGAGGGCGAAGCGTTGCCTGATGAATGAAAGGGCAAATGTTTCGGCCTGTGGGATGTGGAACGCCCTGTCATCATGGGGGAAACCTCTTTTTCATCCGAGATATCGTCCAACCGGGGAAGGTAATAACGGTCAGGATCGCGGCGGTAGCCACGATCCCTTTGTTTATGTTACATTGTTCGTAATTGCGGCCTCATCTTGCGTAATGGGCCGGGAAAGCATATACTGTTATAGCTAGATGGGTATCTTGGAGTTCCTGATATTTCCAAAACCCTTTTGAAAGCGGGCCGACGAAAATGTTAAAAGAAAAAATTCTGGACAAAACGGCTACCCTCGGTGTTGTCGGTCTTGGTTACGTTGGATTGCCTCTTGCGGTGGAAAAAGCGAAAGCCGGATTTCAGGTCATCGGTTTCGACGTACAAAAAAGCAAGGTAGACATGGTTAACGCCGGGCATAATTACATCGGAGACGTGATCAACGCGGATTTGGAAAAAATCGTTTCGTCCGGCAGCCTGCGCGCTACGACCGATTTTGCGGCGGTTGCTTCCTGCGACTGCGTATGTATTGCCGTACCGACTCCGCTGGACAGCCATCAGCAGCCGGACATCAGCTACGTAAAAGCTTCCGCCGAAAGTATCGCGCCGTTTGTGCACCGGGAGATGCTGGTGGTGCTGGAGTCAACCACCTATCCGGGCACGACTGAGGAATTGCTGAAACCCATTTTGGAAACCAGCGGTTTTAAATGCGGCGTGGATTTTTACCTGGCGTTTTCCCCGGAACGTGTGGATCCGGGCAATCTGCTGTATAAAACGAAAAACACACCCAAGGTGGTCGGCGGCTGTACGCCGGAGTGTACGGACATTGCCGCGGCCATGTACGAAGCGGTGCTGGAGGCGCCTGTTCACCGTGTTTCGTCTCCCGCTGTGGCGGAAATGGAAAAGATACTGGAAAACACTTATCGCAATGTGAATATCGGGCTCATCAACGAGCTGGCGATTCTTTGCGACCGGATGGGCATCAGCATCTGGGAAGTGATTGACGCCGCAAAATCCAAACCGTACGGCTTTCAGGCGTTTTATCCGGGGCCGGGCCTTGGCGGGCATTGTATCCCGCTGGACCCCTATTATCTCAGCTGGAAAGCAAGGGAATTTGGCTTTCATACTTCGATGATCGAATCCTCGATGATGATTAACGACCGGATGCCGGAATACTGCGTGGGGCGCGCCATGCGCCTGTTGAACCGGGACCGCAAGGCGATCAACGGCGCGAAGGTACTGGTGCTGGGCATCGCATACAAACAGGATATTGACGATTACCGGGAAAGCCCCGCAATCCGTGTGATCGACGAATTGCAGAAGGTCGGCGCGGAGGTGCGCTACTTTGATCCTTACATCCCGGCGTATCAGGAAGGCGGCAAGGTGGTCCGGGGCGAAATGGAACTATCGGTGGAAAGCCTTCGCAACGCCGACCTGGTGATGATTACCTGTGCGCATACGAATATCAATTACAATTTCGTTCAGCAGAACGCGCGGAGAATCTTCGATACCAAAAACGCCATGAAGAATGTGGAGCGCAGGGAAAATATCGAGGTTCTCTAACGTGTAACGCGCCCGCCTGCCCGGTTTGCGGCAGGCGGAGTACCGTGTAAAGGAGCAGGCTATGACGGTCGAAGGATGGACCCGTTTTAAAACGCAGGAAGCGGCTGACTCGTTCAGACACGAGCATTACCTGTTCGTCTACACCGCTGCGCTGGAACTGACCGGTTCGCCCGAGGAAGCACATCGTCTGGCGGCACAGGTGTTTACCAATGTCCGGAATCGCTTTTCGGATGTTCCCCTGTCGAAGAACTGCGACCATTTTCTGGCCGCGCAGGTAAACCTGCTCTACGCGAAAGGATTGCAGAAATCCGGACGGAAATCGCAGCGTGAAGACCGCAACCGTTTCGGGACCGCAGTGGCTCCGGCAGCTGACCCGGCGGAGGTTGTGAATATCCCGGATGAGGCGGCGGAAAGTTACCCTTTGCCGACCGAAGAACCGGCCGCTTCTTCAAATCCACCGCCGCAACCATCTGCGGAGTCCACGTTTGTGGTGGATACCGCGTCCGGGGAGGGGAAGAATAATCCGGCGGTTTATATCACAATTTCGGTGGGAACCGGCACGCCCGCGGTTTCCTCTGTTCCGCAGACGGTTGCGGCCCCTGCGGAACAGGAGGCCGCGCCTCGTGGGACATGGGCGCCGCCGCAGACCATGACGGCAGCGCAACCGTCCGGTACTTACTCAACGGTATCGGTTGCGAAACCGCCTGTGCCGGTCGCACCGATTCCGCCGGAACGGCCGCCCGCGCCGATTGCAGAGGCTTCGGCTGTACAGACAAACGCCCGGAATATGCCTCCTCCTTCCGCGATGCAGATCGAACAGCCGCAGGCGGCACGCCCGGAACCAGTGCAGAACATCCAGACCGTACGGAAGGAAGCTGCGCCGCCCCCGCCCGAACGGGTGGTTTATAACCCGAAAGATACCGAGTTTTGGGCGCCCACGGCGGACGCGGTAGAAAAAATGGTCGCAGAACCGCCGCCTGACCCGGAGTTGGACATGGAGGGCAGCGAAGAAAAACATTCCGTTTTTCTAACCCTTCTCAACGGCCTGCTGATGCTGGGCGTCGTCGGTATCATTATCTACCTGCTGGTACGACTCAACGGGACGTATAAGTTTTTTTAGTGCCAGGGAAGCGCTGCATCAATCCCCTTCCCGCTTGCCTTCGCGCGGCACCGCATCTTCGGGTTGGATAAGCCTTGTAATAGCGCCACGATTCCTGCGGCTTTTCTCACCCGAATCTGCAGTGATCCGCTTTGGCAACCGCGAAGTGATTGATGCATCGTTTACCAAGAAAACGGGGGCGACACAGACATGCGAATGCCGGAAAACCCGCAACAGATGTTTACGAGAAAATGGCGTAAGTATTACCTCGCAGACGAGGTAGACCTATACTGCTTAAGGCGGGCCGATGAGGAAGAGCGGGCGCTGAGACGGCAGGACGAGCTGACGGAACGCATGCGGAACGTGGAAAAGGAGAACCGTGCGCTTGCCGAAGAACTGGCTGCCGCCCGTGACGCAAACCGACAGCATAAAAACACGATTGAGGATCAGGTGCTGGAAATCGGCAGCCTGGGCGAACAACTGAACGGGCTCCGTACCGAAGGTGCGGACCGGAGCGAACAGCTGGCGCAGCAGAATATTGAACTTGCCCGCCTGCAAAAAAAGATTGAGTATCTGAACAACCAGGTAGAACACCTGGAAAGCCAGAATACGGATGAGATTGTTCAGGAAGCCATTCACAAGGCGGAACTGATCGTGAACAGGGCGAACAGCGAAAGCAGCCGGATGCTTCAGCAGACCTCGGAACAGCGTGCCCAGCTGATGGCCGCCTGCCGCGCCGCGTATTACACCGCCCTTCAGTTCAAACAGGATCTGGTGGAACATTTTCGCGGCATGGAAAAGGAACTGGACGCATCGATTGACACCCTGCAACTGATGGACCATACCAAGCTGTCGCTGGACCGTTCGGGGCCGTCCGGCGAAGAAAAGGCCGACGGAGACCCCATTGTGCCATGAAAAAGAGAAATGCTCATCCGGCGGCGGCACGCGGCGTTTTTTGCGCGTGGCTGTGCGCCGTTCTTTTCTTGCTGGCGGGATGCGCCGGTGCGCCCACGGAACCGGTGGAAGCGACCCCTTCTCCCACCTTGCTGCACGCCACGGCTTCCCCCTCGCCAACGCTTGCTAACGATCCTGCGGCCCTTTACACAAACGTGCTTACGGACCAGCGGGTGATCAGCCTCGTGCTGGAAGGGTATGTGAACGACGACCTGATGGCCGGGGTGCTGGAAACGCTGAAGAGCGAGAATGTGCCCGCCGTGTTTTTCTTTAGCGGCGTGACCGCGGACGAACATGCGGATATGGTGCGAAAGATTGCGCAGGCAGGATTTGAGATCGGGAATTATGGTCTGAACGCGCAGAAAAAGATGGAAAAAAACGCCATCCCCGTCAACCTCCATCAGTTTCAGCGGGGGCAGGAGCTGCTGGCTCAGGCGACGGGGGAAACCCCGGTGCTTTTCCGCTGCAACGGCTCGGTCTATACGCAGGAGCTGTTGCAGGCGGCCGCGTACGCAGGGCTGCAGGCGGGGATACTGCCCAATGTGTTTATCAACCACGCCAGCTTTCAAACCTATGCGGACGCGAAGGCGTATGTTCAAAAACTCGCACGGGGCGCCGTCGTATCCGTTAAGCTGGGGCAGGCGCTGGATGCCAGCGAATACGAGGGCGTAGCGTACACGATGGAATACCGCGCCAAGGACCCCCCGCCCATGCTTTCCGATAATATGGAGGACCTGCAGGCCAACGAGTACGCTAACATTACCAACGTTGTGGAATGGCTGCTGAAAGCGCTTCAGGAAGAAGGGTATACGATTCTATCACCGGAAGCGTTGCAGGCGAAACATATTGCGATGTTTGACCATCCCGCGACGCTGGACAACGACACGCTGGCCCTGCTGAATGCGGATGCTTATCCCGCGCTGCAAACGGCCGCCGCGCTGCCCAATCCCGCTCCGCTGCCGACTGCCGCGCCTGCGCCCATTACCGACGCCGAAGCGTTTACCTCTCATACGGGCGCGACGCTGCCCGCGGGTACGGTGTTCGTGGGGGATTCGATTACACAGGGATTGCAGAATTATGTGGAGTGGATGCGGGAAAGTGACCCGACCTATCTGGATACGGCGCAGTTTATTACCACCCGGAATTTCAGCGTCGCTTCGGCGCTGAACGGCGCCGCCGAAAGCGCAGCGACGCTGAACGGGGAAACGCTGGCGATCCCTGAGGCACTGCGCAGGATGAATGCGCGCGTCGTGTTTCTGATGCCGGGGCAGAACGATGTGAAGGGGTATTCGACCGATCAGCTGACGCAAAACCTGAAGCTGATGATTTACGAAATCCGGCAGGCGAACCCGGGGGTTACGATCTGCCTGCTCTCTGTTCCGCCCGGTATGGCGCAGCGTTATAACGGGCCTGCGAACGACCGTATTTTCCGCGATAATCTCGCGCTGTGCAAACTTTGTATGCAGTATGGCCTTTCCTTTGCGGATGTAGCCTATCCGCTGCGTGACGCGGACGGAGCTCTGCGGGAGGATCTTTGCGCGGACGCGGAAACCTACGCCTACCACCTGAACGACGCCGGATGCGGCGTGTGGGTGGATTTTCTCCGTACGCTCCTTTCGGACTGACCTCACAACACAAACCGTTTATATCCGTTCACGACACGGCCTTCGCTGTGACGTTGTGGTTTGATACCCTAAACAGGCAGAAAACAGGCTGGCTCGTGTTTACCAAAGGCAGACCGCGCTCTGTACAATCCTGTAACGAGGTGCTTCATGGCCAAACGAAAAAAACCGGTCGAAGACGTAATGCTTCAACCCATTCGGGACCGTCGGCTTTTACCGCACGCGCCCCGCAAGGGTTCTGTCTCCGCCGAAGACCGCCGCAACAACCTCACGCGCCGTTCCGACAAACCTCAGTATGCCGTTTACGCGGGCCAGCGGTACGAGGCGGATTTTGAGGTAAAAGTGATTACCCGCGCTCAGCGTCATTTTCATGTGCGATGCTTAAACATCTCCCAGACCGGGATGCTGCTGAAACAGTCAACGGGGGAAAAACAGAGCGTACCGGCCATGGGCGCATCGCTGACGCTGGATTTCGCCCTGCTGCCCGGCGTGCTGCAGGAGGGTACGGAGAGCCATTATCGCATCAAGGGTACGGTTGTGCGCTCCCTGCCGGAAAAAGATGAGTTTGCGGTGCAGTTCGCACAGCCGCTGTACGTAAGCCGTCGCCGCACCAAGGATACGATGCTTTCCTCCGTATCGGTGTTCTTTCTGTTCCTGATCACGCTTGTGATCTTGCTGATGCGCACCGAAAGCGTGCTGGACTTCAGCCAGAACAGCGTGTTGTACGGTTACTCCATCGTCACGGCAGCTTTTCTGCTGTCGCGGTACCTGTTCGGGTCGCTTTACAAGCCGGTGCCGATCAACCCCGAGTATACGCCGTCCATCACAATCGTGATTCCCTGTTTTAACGAGGCGAAATATATCTCCCGGACCATCATGAGCTGTATGGATCAGGATTATCCGGTAGAGAAGCTCAATGTGATTATTGTGGACGACGGCTCCACCGACGGATCGGTAGAGTCGATCAAAGAAACGGTAACCCGCCTGTGGGCCGCCGATGACCAGTACCAGACCCGCAACCGCATCCGCGTGTTTTTTCAGAAACACAATCAGGGCAAGCGGGAGGCCATGGCGCTGGGCATTCGCAATACGACGACGGAACTGGTTGGTTTCGTGGATTCCGACAGCTTTCTGGAGCCGGATGCCGTGCGCAATCTGGTGCAGCCGATGTACGACCCCAAAATGGGCGGGGTGACCGGCCGCACGGACGTGGTGAACGCCTATACCAATTACCTTACGAAGATGCAGTGCGTGCGGTACTATATCAGCTTTCGTATCATCAAGGCCGCCGAGTCCTACTTCAGCGCCGTTACCTGCCTGTCCGGCCCGCTGTCGTGCTACCGCCTCTCCGCCGTACAGCCGGTGCTGGAACCCTGGCTACACCAGACGTTTCTGGGCCGTAAAGCAACCTTTGGCGACGACCGGAGTTTAACCAACTTTGTGGTGAAAAATTACCGGACGTATTATCAGGATACAGCCATCTGCTCTACGCTGGTACCCAACAGGAACAAGGTGTTCCTGCGCCAGCAGATGCGCTGGAAACGCTCCTGGCTGCGGGAAAGCCTGAAGGCCGGAGCGTTCATGTGGCGCAAGGAACCGCTGATGTCGATGTCGTTTTACATGGGGTTGATGATCCCGCTGATCGCGCCGGTGATTATGGTGTATAATCTGATTGTTGTGCCGCTGACGCTTCATATCTTTCCGACCACGTTCCTGCTGGGGCTTCTGATGATGTCGTTGCTGATGAGTTTTACCCAGCTGCGGCTGAAAAAGAGCCGTTTGTGGATCTATGGGCTTTGGTTCGTGGTCTACTACGAGGTGATTTTGCTGTGGCAAATGCCTTACGCATGGTTCACGTTCTGGGTGTCCGACTGGGGCACGCGCGGTAATAAGAAAAAGACTCCGCCCGTGTCACCGGCACAGGACAGCGACAACGGATAACACCTTAACGACTGCTTGAATGTAATCATTTCCCGAAAGGAACCGCAAGCCTGATGAGCACCTCCAGGACCCCCAAAAATCCGTCGGAACAGGCCGAGTTGCGTCTGCGCCGCTATAACCGCCAAAAAATAGTGCGCACGGCGCTGCAAATTGCCGTGCTGGTTCTTGCCGTGGCGTTCGGCGTGCTGTCGCTGGTGCGCAGCAAACCGAGCGCGCCGGTGAGCGTAACGGGCACGGCGACAGGCGCGGATGCGGGCAACCAGTTGATCGCTATTTCCTACCCGGGCCTGACCAGTTCGACCAGCCTGTCCAGCAAGGTTGTGAACGTGGAGCTGTTTAAAGAACAGATCACCGCGTTGCAGGAAGCCGGATATGTGACTGTTTCGCAAAAGGACGTAGCGGACTACTACCTGCGTTACGGCGCGTTGCCGCCAAAGGCCCTTTTTCTGCTTTTTGAAGACGGCCTGTACAGCACCACGACCCTTGCCCAGCCGACGCTGACCAAAGACAATTATGTCGCGACCGTGTGCACCTATGCCAACAACCTGGGCGATGCGACCAACAGCATGTATATTACCACCCCGACCCTGAAAAGCCTGATTGGTTCCGGCACCTGGGAGTTGGGCACGAACGGATACCGGCTGGCCTACATCAACGTTTTCGATCGCTACAACAACTTTTTCGGCGCTTTGAACGCTGAGGAATTTGTAAAAATCCACTCCTACCTTTGGCGGGACTACAACCATTATTTAATGGACTTTGTCCGCGACGGAGATCGGTTGCGCACGGAGACGGAAGCACAGCTTCGCGCCCGCATCGACGCCGATTACGACGCGATGAAGAACACCTATACCGACGCTGTGGGGTATCTGCCGGGATGTTACGTGCTGATGCACTCCAACACCGGCGCATACGGCACCGACCCGGTCGCCAGCGAAGCAAACCGGAGCAATCTGACCCGTCTGTTTACGATGAATTTCAACCGGGAAGGCACCTGCCTGAACAACCGGGACTCCTCCATATTCGACCTTTCCCGTTTGCAGGTGCAAAGCTACTTCTCCACGAATCACCTTCTCATGCGCATCCGGGAAGATACGGGCGACGACACCCTGCCGTTCGTCACCGGCGACGAGGCGGAGGCAGCCCATTGGTACGCGGACGGGGGAGCGGCGCAGTATAAGGGCAATGAGATTATTGTGACGACCGTGCCGGCAGGCCGCGGACAGCTGACGCTGAACACCCGGCTGTTTTCCGACCTGGACATGACGGTGACGCTTCAGGGCAATCTGGTGGGGCGGCAAAGCGTTTGCCTGCGCACAGACCGCAATTGGGCCCATGGGATTGAGGTGGCGCTGGAAGATAACCATTTGCAGGTTTGGACGCTGGGGGATGACCGGCAGATGCTTTTTGACCAGAATCTGTACGAGTTTGACGGCGGCACCTACATTTCCACCGAGGAAGATGAGCATAACGGGCTGGTGGAGCTGCAAAAAGCGATTATCCAGCTGGATCAGGATCCCACCCGGGTGGCGCAGGCGCAGACGAAGCTGGCGCAGCTGCTCAAGACGCCCGTCGTTACGCTGGAGGACGGGGGCACCCCCTACTACCCCGTCAACGACACAACTGAGCGCGGAAACCGTAAACTGCGCATTCGGCTGGTGGGCGATCGCCTGAGCCTGTGGGTGGACGACCGCCCGGCGGCGGATCAGCTGAAAGTGACGGATACGCAGCTGGGCTCGATCTCGCTGGGCGCAAAGGTGTTTGACGACGCGGAGAACCAGTTTACCCAGCGTAATATTTACGATGATGTGTACGACGCGAGATTTTTAGACATGGTGATAAGCGACGCGCAGAACCCGGATATTGTGCTTTACCGCTATACGAACACGCCCGCCCAGACTGTGAACTCCACGCTGACCGGATGGTTTAACAGCGTGATTCAATTCTTTATCGATCATTTTTAGGCGCGCGACGGCAGCCGGTCAGCGGTTTGCCGCGCGGGGGAGGATAACGTATGAAAAGGTTCGGCTGTCTTCTCGCGGCCCTGTGCCTGCTCGCAAGCCCTGCGCTGGCGCAGTCTTTTTCCTACGGCGCGTGGCTGCCTTACTGGCAGTATGACGATTCCATGGCGGAAATGCAGTCCCTGACCGGGACGCTTCATGAGGCGGTCGCGTTTGAATGCCTGTTTGACAAAAATGATAACCTGCTGATGTTGCCCGAAGCGAAAACCCTGCTGACCGGCCTGCGGGAGACTTGCCGGAATACCGATGTGAAGCTTTACCTTTCCGTGGTGAACGATGTGGAGGTTTCCGCCGGGCATTACGAAAATAAAAGCAAGCCCCTGCTGGAACGGCTGTTTGCCGACGAGGCTGCCGAAAGTCGCCATCTGGAAGCGCTTACGGGCCTGATTGACCGATATCAGCTCACGGGGCTGGAACTGGATTACGAAAACCTGAAGGGCGACACGGCGCTGTGGACAAAGTACGCGAGCTGGATCACCCGACTGTGGACGCTTTGCGCGCGCGACGGGATCAACCTGCGGATTGTGTTGCCGTGGGACGCGCCCAAATATGCCACGTTGCCCGCCGGGCCGGAATACAGTGTGATGTGCTATAACCTGTACGGCACGCACAGCGGGCCGGGGCCGAAGGCCGATGTGGATTTTTTGCGCCAGACCTGCGCGCTGTACCAGCCGCTGCTTCCCAACGTACGCATGGCGTTTGCCACGGGCGGCTTTGACTGGCACGGGAGCAAGATCGATTCCCTTACGCAGCGGGAAGCGGCAAACCAATTGGAAAGCGCCTGTGTGCAGCCGGAACGCGATCCGGCCAGCGGGGCGCTGCATACTTCGTACGACGCGGCCGGCGAAACGCATACCGTCTGGTATGCCGACGGCGCTACACTCGCCCTGTGGCGCGATACCTGCGCCGCGGAAGGCTTTACCTCGTTCGACCTGTTCTGCCTCGGCGGAAACGACCTGAACGACTGGCAGCAGGCCTTCTTTAAAACGCAACCGCAGGAGGAAAGCCAGCCTTGAAAAAACAATTCCGGACAACGCTTCTGCTATTGATACTGGCTGCCGTCGCGCTGTGGGGGATAACGCTGCTTCCCGTTCAAAAAGCAGAAGATGTTACTGTCTCCACCGAAACGGACGCAGTGCAGCAGGCGATCAGCGAGGCGGTCGCACGGTATCAGACCCGTGGTGAATCGGATATGGCAGCGGTCCGTCAGACGGCGGCCGACACCATCCCGCAGAAGGCGGAACTGGTGGTACGCGGGTTGCCGGATCCGGAAACGACGAAAAATCTGCTGGACGCATTTGCAAACAGCGGCATCACTGCCGCGTTCTTTGTTACCGGCCAGGATGTGGCCGGCGAACCGGCCAGCCTGGCCCTGCTCGTGGAGCGCGGCTTTATGGTGGGTCTGGATGGCGCGGATGGCGCGGATTCATCGTCGCCGGAGCGCAACATCGACAGTTTCATCAGCGCCGCCAGCGCGGTGCAGACTGCGGCGGGTGTTTGGCCTTCGCAATTGCTGTATGCCGGCACGCCCGGCGATACGCTGTGCGCGGCGGCCTATGCCTGCTCCATGAATACGGTCGTGGTACCGACGCAGACGGTTTCGCTTTCGCGGATCCGGAGCCAGACAGACGCGGAAACGTTGTTGAAGGGAGTGCAACGGGGTTCCATCCTGTGCGTCGTGCCGGATGGGGATACGAGCGTCGTGGGGACGGCTGTAACGGCGCTGTGCGCCGCGCTGGAAGCCACGGACCTGAATGCACAGGCGCAAAAATTGCTGAATGCGAACCCGGCGGAGGCGGAACCGCTGAACCGGGTCTACACGGTCGAACCCGCCGTCGCCTTCACATTTTCCGGACTGGGCAACGATGCGGAGCTGCAAGGCGTGCTGGATGCATTGTCGGCGGTGAAGGCGAAAGCGACGTTTTTCGTGACCCGGGACGAGATTGCCCGTTATGCCGACGAAATCCACCTGATCCTGAACGGGGGTCACAGCCTTGGGATTGCAGTACAAACCGGACGGTTTACCACGTCCGAGGCGCTGCTGCGGGAACTGATGCTGACCCGCGAAAGCCTGCAAACTGATTTTGAGGATACCGACGCGTTGCCTGTGCGCCCGGCTTTCGGCAGTGCGAACGCATTGCTGAAACAGGCCTGTGGCGCGGGCGGCTTTACGCTGGCCAATTCTATGGTAAACGCGGTGCGTACCGAGGATGCGCGCGCAACGGATGCCGCAACCGTGCTGGCCGCGGTGTTGCCGGATTCGCAGGGCGACCTGCAACGCGGCGAGATTGTGCATTTTCAGATGGGGCAGTACCAGAAGAGCAATACGTTGCTGGGCGAACTGGTAAAAATGATGGCGACGCAACGGAATGTGTACGCGCTGGAACCGCTGATGACCATCGCGGATAACGCCGCATCCGTATACACCTACCCGCTGCCGGACGCTGAGATTCTGCCGGAAGTGAAAGATAAGATTTTTCCGGGTCAGCTGACGGGCAATGCGATGAGCGCCATCGAAAGCCGTTACATCGGGGTAAGCTGGGTGGCGACGTCCGCTTTCCTGCCCGGGTTCAGTTACGGGGAAATAAAACTGCTGGATAAAAAGGGACTGATCCCCAACAACGACAATATGGTGTTCCTCACCTTCGACGACTGGGGAACCGACAGGACCATCACCCGGTTACTGGAAGTGCTGAAGGCACACGGCGCGAAGGCGACGTTCTTTGTAAAAACGCAGTATGTGCCTTATAACCCCAACCTGCTCAGGGCTATTGCGGCGGATGGGCACACCATCGGCTGTCACACCAACACGCATTTCCCGCTTTCTAACGATGTGGGCAGCGGCAAACGCTTTACCGAACTCAGCGAAGAACAGGTTGCATCTTTACAGGAGGATCTGGTGACCTCCTATGGGGTGTTGCAGTCGATTGTTGGCGATATGCGCTCCGGGGATCATCCGTCACTGTCGTTGCTGTTTCGCCCGCCGACACTGGCGGTCAGCAAAAGTGGTTTGACGACTGTTTTGGACTGCGGTTTCCATTACTCGGTTTCCGGCAGTTTTGCGTCGCAGGATTATAAAGCCACCAGCGCCGAGAAGCTGGCCGCCAACCTGGCAAAAAACACGAAAAGCGGCGCGATCCTTGTGATGCATATGTCGGACAACAGCACTTTTACCGCCGACGCGCTGGACCAGTACCTGACCGAGATGGAACAAAAATATGCGGATACGCCTTACCGTTTCGTGGGACTAAGCGAAGTATTGCAATAGACGTCTGCTACATGGCATTGTTGTTTCCGACTCCGGCTCCGACTGGCGGACCGCTGACTGGCGGGCCACGGATGGGGCTGTGTTACTTGCAACCGCTTTCTTATTCTCGAAAGGAATTTCCTAAATTCAATGAAGAATTTCAGACGCTTTCTCTGCGCGGCCTGTTGCATGGCTGTCTGTCTTTTTTTCAGCCTGCCGGGCGCTTATGCCGTGGCGGATACCAAAACGTACGCCAATCCTCTGCTGAACCCGGATGGCGTGGCGGGGGAGCTTGCCTTACCGGAGAAGAGGATAAACATTCTGCTGTTGGGCATTGATTACGGATACAAGGGATACTGGGGGAGCGGGCACAAGACGTCGCTGCAGGAATGCCATACGGACGCCGTGCTGGTGATTTCCGTACAGCCGGATACGAAGAAAATCGACTTTATTTCTCTTCCGCGGGATACCCTTACCTATGTGCCGGGCATTCGGGGGATTTATAAGCTGAATGCCGCCTTCAACTGCGGAACAACGGTGCAGGATGGGCTGGAGAAAACCTGCAAAGCGGCTTCCTGGCTGTTGGGCGGCATCAAGATCGATCATTACCTTGCGGTGGATATGAACGTGATGGAAAAACTGGGTGACGCCATGGACGGGGTGGATTTTGAACTGGAAATGGCGTACAACGTCGGTAAAATCCACTACCACAAAGGGATGCAGCATCTGGACGGGCGGGGTATCATGGATTATTTCCGCGCCCGGAGAAATGCGACTGTCCGGGCAAACGACATCGGGCGCACGGGCCGACAGCGGGCGCTGATGGCTGCGATTTGTGAAAAACTGAAAGCGAACCCCGCGCTGCTGACAAAGGTGATTCAAACCGCGATGGAAAACGCGGATGGGTTTTTCTCCAATCTACAATTGGGAACGGAGCTGCTGGCGGCCGTTCCCTTTATGTTAAGCCTGAAGGCGGAAGACATCGGCTCCTATGTGATTACAGGAAAATATCGCACGGCGCTGAAGGGCTGGAACTTTACCTTTACAGATCAGGAGAACCGGCAGACGGTGATCCGTCAGGTATTCGGCGTTGAGGTTCCGCCGCTTGCCTACGTGTCGTACGATTATACGAAATGGCTGACGGATGCCGGGCTAAAGGTGATTCATACCCTTTCGGTCGCGCAGGAACTGGCGGCTTATGTGGAAACCAAAAGCTCTTTGGGGGCGGAACAGCAGACGCTGGCAGACGACTTTCTGGTGGCTCTTGAAGATGCGCAAGGCGCTTTCCAGACCGCCGGAGACACAATGAACGGGAGCGATCAGAAAGCCCTGCTGGCTGCGCAGAAACGCTTAAAAACAGCAGGCGGAAAACTTGCGACGGCGGTGGAATATCCCGGCAAACTGCCCTGGGCGAC
Source organism: Bacillota bacterium (assembly GCA_023395615.1). GTDB lineage: Bacteria > Bacillota > Clostridia > Christensenellales > Aristaeellaceae > CAXXOK01. Next base: position 38,725 of record JAEWYP010000087.1, on the reverse strand, counting down.
GGGAAAAAACTGGTACGCAGATCCCTATGTGAATGAAGTCCAGCTGAACTGGCGGTAATTTTCTTCCGATACTCATTTTCTTCTCTGACGAAACCTGTCCGATTCGCCGATGAAAATTCCACATGAGCATTCTTTGCGGTAATGACCAAAGAGGGAGTATGACTTATGGAAGACCGAAAAAAAGTCCTTCTGGTAGACGACGTCCTCAAACCCTGCTCCCATCATGTGCTGAAGGATCTGGAGGCGACTTATGACCTGCTTACGGTGCCTACCATGCAGGCAGGGGCGGAAGCCATCCGTGAACACCGGGAAGAATTATCCGCGATTCTCCTTTGTATGGAACAATACAAAATAGAATCCGGCGAAATCATCGAGACGCTGAACTCGATGAAGATTACGGATCTTCCCATCATTGCGATTGTTATGAATTCCGGTAAGAATCATAATATCGGATGGTCCGCCATCGGTCTGTGGAACTTCATTCCGGCCAGCGACTGCGCGCGCACGGTTCAAGCGTTGCTAAGCAGTAATATTGATTATTATACCTGGCGCTTTTCGGATTGTTATCACCCGCTGGATTTGACGGATCACCTGACGGGCCTGTTTAACCGGATCGGGTTTTTCACCCGCGCGCGCGAAGTGCTGAATGCCGCGATTGATACGGAACAATGGAGCGTTCTCTTCTTTAATATCAGGGGTTTTAAGGCTATCAACGACTTTTTTGGCTCGGATGGCGGTGACCGGGTGCTGAAGAACGTTGGTGGGATGCTGGATCGTTCCTTCCTGAAACCGGCTGTGCTGGCCCGGATGGAAATGGATCATTTCGCCATGCTGGTGAACAGCGAAGCCCTTGATTTGCCAAAGCTGACCACTCTGTGTGCCGGACATTACGAAAATGAGGAGCGGGCTCTTAATTTTTTCTGCAACTGCGGGATATTCGAGGTGAAAGACCGTACGGAGAACGTAACGTCTATGTACGATAAAGCCAGGCTGGCGAAGAATTATATCTACAATGACTACTCCAAACCTTACGCGGTATATTGTGATGCGATGAGCAGGGAACTGATGCAAAAAGAGAACCTGACCAGCGAGCTGGAAAACGCGATCCTGAGCGAGCAAATTCGACTGTATTACCAGCCGATAATTGATACACACACGGGGAGCGTGGAATCGGCGGAGGTGCTGGTGCGCTGGAAACACCCGAAAGACGGGCTGCTGGGACCGGATCAGTTCATTCCGTTTTTTGAAGAAAACGGACATATCTCCAAACTGGACAGTTATATTACGAAAAAAGTCGTCTCTTTTCTGGATAAACGCCTCAGAGCGGGGAAAAGAACCGTGCCGGTTTCGGTGAATCTTTCGCGGCGTGATTTTACCCATCAGGATATTCGCGCGATCATCGAACGCAATATTACATCCCTGCCATTTCCTGCCCAGTTCATCCGGGTGGAGCTGACGGAGACGGCCTTTACCCATACCGACAGGGAAATGGCCGGACTGGTTGACTATCTGCGTAGCTTTGGCATCCAAATTTTGGTTGATGATTTTGGAATCGGGTATTCCACTTTCGCGCTGGTGCAGGATTTTAATTTTGATTTTCTCAAACTGGGAATCGATTTTATACAGTTCATCAACGTGAAACCCAAAACGAACCACATTATCCGAACGTTAATCGGGATGGCGCATGAGCTTGGTGTGAAGGTGGTGGCGGAGGGTGTGGAAACGAAGGAGCAGGTAGATTTTCTGCGGCAGGAGAACTGCGACCTGATCCAGGGTTATTACTACTACAAACCTATGCCGGAAGAGGACTTTACAGCGTTGCTGGACACCGTACCGTAAACGCCGGTCCGTAGATGCCGGCGGAGAACATACGGGCAGCGGGCAGGAAAACGGGGAGAAGGAAGCGAATTGATTCGCAGACAGGTCTACGGAAATATTCGGAGAACAGCGCAGCATTGGACGACTTGCGGGTCCTCATGTTGATCCTCTGCCGCGTAATGGAGAATCTGCATGCGTAAACAACGTCGGTTCCTGATCCTGGTACTGACGGCCCTGATCCTGCTTGCGGAGCTGGTGTGGATCGGCCTTTCGCTGTATCGTTCGCCGGAACGGTATCTGAACGCGGAGGACGCGTCGGAAATGATCCTTGCGCAGCAAATGCAGCGGGAAGGCAGCGTGCTCTTGGCCAACTGGTATTACTCTACGGAATTGCGCGTGCTAAGCCCCAACTTGCTGTGGGCGTTTCTGTTCAATTTTTCGAACGACTGGGCTTTTATTCGGGCGTTGGGCACTGTGTGCATGGCGTGCCTGTTGCTGACCAGTTATTTTGTGCTGGTGCGCCGCGCCAGGCTGGGGATAACCGGTTTTGCCCTGTCCCCGTTGCTGCTGGCGCCCTTTTCGCCGGTGTTTTTTCCCTATGCCGTTCTGTTGCCGTATTATTCGGTGCCGGTGATGATTGGGTTTCTTACGGTGGCCTATTGTGTACAGCCGGAAAAGAGCGGGTGGCCGTTCCGGCTGCTGGTCTGCGTGCTGAACCTGTTTTTCGGTATGGGTGGGGTTCGCGGGCTGATGACGCTGCATTTGCCGATCCTTTTCGTTCTTGCGGATCATTTCCTCAAGAGGGAAAACAGCCTGCGGGCACTTAAAAAGCGGGAATACGGGCTGGCGCTTCTGCCTGTTGTGTCGTTTCTTGCGGGGTTTGTGATCCATCAACTGGTACTGGCGCCGCGGTATCATCTGCTGGGAATGTCACAGGTGGTTACCGCGCTGCCCACAGCCCAGCAACTGACAACCCGACTGCTGGATATTGTCGCTTATTTTGGCTTCTACTCCTCCAACGCCGTCGCTTCGCCGGAGGGGCTTTCTTCGGGATGCGCGCTGGCGCTCACGCTGCTGGTTGCGGCTGGCGTGGTTTTCGTAATCCGTCGCAGGGACGGTGATTCTGCGGGGCGGTGGATCACGGAGTACCTGTTGGCGGCAGTTGCGGTCAGCCTGCTCAGTTTTCTGTTTCTCAGCATGTATGCGCCGCGCTACTATATTCCGTCGCTGGCATTCTGCGTGCCGGTGCTGGCCGTCGCTTTTCGCGAGCTTGGGACGGATTCCGGGTTGCGCCAGCGGGTGTTTATCACTGCGGTTGTGGGGTGCTTCTGTGTTGCTACGGTAACCGGAGGCTGGTATCAGGCACACCGCGCGGAAAGCCTGGAGATGAAGAAAGTGGCTACACTTTTGCAGGCACAGGGGTACGATCTCGGGTATGCCAGCCAGTGGAACGGAAACGTGCTTACGGAGCTGACCAACGGCGAGGTGCGGTGTGTACCCGTTACAAACTTTGACACACTGGAAAAACAGCCATGGCTGACGGACACGGGCGACCCTGCGCAGGAATACAAAGGAAGAGTTTACCTGATCCTTACCCCCGCGGAAGCGGCGGGGAAAGGCGCTGCGCTTGCGGCAAAGGCGCAGGCGAACGGCAAGCTGCTGTATCAGACCGATGCTTATCTGGCATATGGATTTGACTCCGTTCAAAGCCTGAAAAAACTTCTTCCCGCGCAAAACGAATAAACTGGGGGGTATCCCGACCGGAACGCGGCGGGGTTGAATGCCTGAAAGGTTTGGAGTATGATGAAAGCGTATGGGGAAAACGTTAGCCCTTACAGAAATGGAGTGTGATACCGATATGAAGCGAAGCGAGCAGGAACGTTTCGTCGCTTATGAAAAGCTGACGAGAAAGAAACGCCGTGAGTTGGACGTTGCGCGTCGCGGAACGTGGGGAACCGTTAACCCGGTCACCCGACGGCCCGAACCGTCGACCGCCTATCAGAGGCAAAAAGAGAAACGCCGTTGGAGGGCTGAGCCCGATTCCAGCGGCGTTTTTGTTTTGTTCCGGCTTTGATAGGGAGCGCGGAACGCTTTTAGGCGACCTGTGCCTGTATGTGATAGAAATCCCAACAGCAGGCATCCCGTGCTGTGCTTCTAGGAGTCTCGGGGAAGGCGAGCCCTCCCGCACGCACCCGGGCTGGCGAGAGATTTTTTCGGAAGGCGATAAGGAACGCCCGGATACTGTCGGCGGGGGACCTTCCGGATATGGCCTGACGATAGAAAAAAAAGAGGGGACGGGCGTATCCGATGTGCCTCGTCAGGCGTCGTCCTCCAATTCACGGATGGTAAAATACGTTTTTCCCTTGCTGCATATCCAGCAGTTACCGCACTGCGCGGTAAAACGGAATACGCAGTAATCCGGATCGGTAACGCCCAGAGGATAATACTTTTCGTCGCCAGGGTTCCACAGCAGCTCCCGATGGGGCGCGTCGGTCAGTACCTCCATGGTGCCACGCAGCATCACGCCGTTGATCTGCTCCGGCTGGCAGAAGTACAGCGCCGCTTTCGGGTTTTGCAGGTACTGCTGCGCCCGGTGTGAAGAGGTGTTGGTGGAGAGATAATAGATGCCGTAGCCTTCCCGCTTGCCGGTTGCGAACATAGCCTTCACGGCGGGATACCCCTCCTTGTCCACCGATGCGACCCAAACGGTGGACGCTTCCCGAATCATTTCCCGGATTTTATCTTTGGTGGATTCGATCATTGGAACAGGTCCTTTCATAAGGTATTTTCGATTGTTGTAAGGTTTTTCAACACCTCGCGCAGCATGTTTTCAAAGGTGGTTACTTCCGGCTCGGTAAAACCCCTGTAAAACAGCTCGTTCATTCGGGCCGATACGTTGTCGTATGCGGCGGAAAGCCCCCGGGCTTTGTCTGTGAGTACAATGTTCTGTTGTCGCCGGTCGATACGATCCCGGGAGCGGTTCACCAACCCCTGCGCTTCCATCCGGTCCAGCATGCCGGTGAGCGTTGTTTTTGCCAGACCGGTACGGTGACTTAACTCCACAATCGGCAGACAATCTTCCTGCCATAATACGAACAGGATACGGCCCTGCGCGCCGTTGAAATCATCCAGCCCGGTCTGCTGTAACAGCTGAGCGAATACACGCCCCTGTACCTGCTTGATCTGCGAAATCAAGAACCCTCCGTTGGTCGTAATGGAGACCACCTCCTGCTATATAGGATAATACTATATAGAATTAAATGCAAGTTAAATTTTACATATTTGCAGCGCCGGTTTAAAGCATGCTGAGGAACGGCCGATATCATATAGGGTTGCGTTCAGATATGCGCTCCAAAGCGTCTTTCGGCTGCCATGAGATCCGAAGTGTTTTTGCGAGCTTATCCAGTTGGCATCTCATTTTCCCGAGGGAGGAAGTAACCGAACCCATACAGTGAAAAAACAGTGGGAATATGGCCAAATCCAACAGGGTATCTTGTGTTGGGTGCTCCCCTGTGCTACAATGCAAGCTGTTCGCTTTTCGGGCGGGGCGATTTTGTCCCAGAGCCGGAAACCCTTATCAAATGGGAATGGGAGCGTTTGCCATGCTGTCGTATAATTACTTATTGGATATCGCGTTGATTCTTTTATGCACTAAGCTGCTGGGCCTTTTTACCCGTAAAATGCACATGCCTCAGGTTGTGGGCGCGCTGCTTGCGGGTATTGTGCTGGGGCCGGCGGCGCTGAACATCCTTCACGAAACCAACTTCATCAAACAGGTAGCCGAGCTGGGCGTAATTATTCTGATGTTCAACGCCGGTCTGGAAACGAATATCACCGAGTTGCGCAAAGCCGGCAAAGCGTCTTTCGTGATCGCGCTGATCGGCGTGCTGGTGCCTCTGGCAGGCGGTTTTATCATTGCGTTCTTCTTCAACCGGGGCGATCTGGTGCAGGGGAACACCAGCGCTTTCCTGCAAAACATGTTTATCGGCGTCATCCTGACCGCCACGTCCGTAAGTATCACGGTGGAAACGCTGAAGGAACTGGGCAAGCTGGATACCCGGGCCGGCAGCGCCATCCTGGGAGCGGCGTTGATTGATGACGTGATGGGCATTATCGCGCTTACGGTCATCACCAGTTTTGCGGACCCGACCGTGAACCTGTGGACGGTGCTGCTGAAGATCGCGCTTTTCTTCGTGTTTGTAGCGGTGGCAGGCTACATTTTCTACAAACTGTTCACGCTGGCCATTAACCGTAACAGCAACGACCTGCGCCGGTATGTGATCGTGTCGTTTGTGTTCTGCCTGCTCATGTCCTTCTGCGCGGAATATTTCTTCAGCGTGGCGGACATCACCGGCGCGTATTTCGCGGGATTGATCATCTGCAACACGAAAAAGTCCAAGTACATCGCCTCGCGGTTTGAAACGCTATCCTATATATTACTGTCGCCAATTTTCTTCGCAAGTATCGGCTTATCCGTCACCCTGCCGTCCATGAGCGCCGATATTATCTGGTTCTCTGTGCTGCTGCTGCTGATTGCGATCATTTCCAAGATCATCGGTTGCGGCTTTGGCGCCAGAATGTGCCGCTACAGCAAAGAGGAAAGCCTGCAGATCGGCGTGGGTATGATTTCCCGCGGCGAGGTAGCGCTGATTGTGGCCAACAAGGGAATGGCGCTGGGCCTGATGAGCAGCGTATTCTTCGGTCCGGTGATTATCGTTGTTATCGCGACGACGATCATTACGCCGATCCTGCTGAAGATCGTATTCAGCAGAGAAAAGCAGATTGCGGAACCCATGATCGAAAGTCCGCTGGTAGCGGAGTTCAACGAGGCGGAGAAGCTTGAAATGATGGAGCAGAAAATCAGCGAAGCCGCCGATGGGATTGTGTGTACACCCAACCAGGAGAAAACGAAGGACTGAGTTTGTTTCCGGACGACTGTGTGGTAGTCATCCCAGAATTGTACCCTGATCCTGATGGCTTCTTCTCCGGAGATTTCGGGGAGGAAGCCTTTTGTTTGACAAGGTTTCTTCCTGCGTTTATACTGAACAGACAACCGAATCAGGCACGCGGATGCGCCCAAAGCGCCGGCGGAAACGCCGAGGGAATCGCGGATGAAAATTCCGAGCTATCCCAGTAACCGTGAAGCGGACGAAAGAGCGGAATGCCACTGTCGAAAGATGGGAAGGCGCTTGAGTAGGATGAAGCCAAGCCGGGAGACCTGTTCGCGCGCAATCCTCTGGGATTGGGCAAATCACATGGGCTGAAGAGCCCGTGTTTATTGGGCTGTCCCCGGAGGGGGGCGGCCCTTTGCCATGCCTGACCGGTTGAAATGAAAGGGGAGAACGAACATGAGGAAAATCCTATCGGTACTGCTCGCGCTCATGCTGCTGTCCATCCTGCCTGCCGGCTGCGGACTGGCGGAAGGAAACGGGGTTGCGGTAAACGACATGACCGGGCGCAGCATTACGCTGGACGCGCCAGCGACGCGCGTGGTGGCGCTGACCGCGGCGGACTGCGAAATTCTGTACGCGCTGGGCGCGGGGGATACGCTGGTGGGCCGTGGCGAATACTGCGACTATCCCGAAGCGGTGCAGAGCGTGCCAGCGGTGCAATCCGGAACCGAAACCAACCTGGAACAAATTATCGCACTGAAACCGCAGGTACTGTTGATGAACACTATGGCCCAGACTGAGGATCAGGTGAACCAGCTGGAGGCCGCGGGCATCCGCGTGGTGGTCAGTGAGGCGACGAATATCGATGGGGTGTATACCGCCATTTCGATGATCGGCGCGCTGACCGGCAAGACCGGCGAAGCTTCCACCCTGATCGACAGTATGAAGACCAGCTTTGCCGACCTGGCGGCGAAAGCTTCCGGCAACGGAAAAAGCGTTTACTTTGAAGTGTCCCCCCTGCAATACGGCCTGTGGACGGCGGGTAAGGGCACCTTTATGGACGAGGTGGCGACCCTGCTGGGGCTAACCAATTGTTTCGCCGATGTGGACGGCTGGGCGCAGATCTCCGAGGAGCAGGTGCTGCAGCGCAACCCTGATTACATTGTGACCATTACCATGTACACTGGCGAAGGCCCCACTCCTGTGGACGAAATTTTGGCGCGCGAAGGCTGGAAGGATATTACCGCCGTGAAAAACGGCGATGTGCTTGACCTGCCCGATAACGAGCTGACTCGCCCCGGCCCCCGGCTGGCGGACGGCGCGAAACTGCTGAACGACTTTGTGGTAGAATCCGACGGTCGCTAAAGCTCCCTTTGGGAAGGGGGACTTGCGGTCCCCCTCCCAACCGCCCCCTTTGGGCAGGAACGATGGAATGTTATTATCATTGGAAATGCGGCAAACTACGGGGTCTGTTATACAGGCAGAGGGTATATCCTCCAATGAAAAAGCATTGGAATAGAATGAATGCAGATTGTTGCCATGGTTTAACCGACGATTGAGGAGAAGCGTGTGAAGCGGAAGCGGGAAGGGTACAGGCCGCTGGAGATGGCGGCGATGGGCGCGGCGACGCTGGCCGTGATGCTGCTGTGCGTGTGCGTGGGCAGCGTCGGGCTGCCGATTGGGCAGACTGCGACCGTGATTTGGAACGCGATCTGGGGGTTGCCCATGCCGGAAGGATTTTCAACCTCGATTATCCTGTCCGTGCGGCTGCCGCGGGTGCTGTGTGTGGCGCTTTCCGGCGCGGCGCTGTCCCTGTGCGGCGCGGCCATGCAGGGGCTGTTGCGTAATCCCCTTGCGGATGGTTCTACGCTGGGCGTGTCCACCGGGGCTTCGCTTGGCGCTGTGATTGCCATCGCCTTTGGTATTACCTTTCCGGGCCTGCCGTTTGCAGGCACCATGCTGATGGCCATGTTATTCGGCTTTCTGTCGCTGGCGGTTATCCTGTCGCTGGCGTACCGGCTGGACGGTTCCCTGTCCACGAATACGATTATTCTGGTGGGTGTGATCTGGTCGATGTTCATCTCCAGCATCATCAGCCTGATCGTTACCTTCCGCAGCGACAAGGTGAAGAGCATCACCTTCTGGAACATGGGAAGCCTGCAGGGCAGCGACTACATCAACGCGCTGACGCTGCTTTGCGCGCTGGTTTTGTTCGGCGGGGTGATCCTCTCGCTTACCCGGGAATTGAACGCTTTCGCCGTGGGGGAGGATAATGCTCGCGGCGTGGGCGTGAATGTGCGCCGGGTAAAACTTACGCTGCTCATCTGTGTATCGGCGCTGGTGGGGGTGTGCGTGTCCATCGGCGGCAGCATCGGGTTTGTGGGGCTGGTAACCCCGCATATGGCGCGACTGATCGTCGGCCCCAACCATAAACGGCTGTTGCCCGCCTCGCTTTTCGGTGGTGCGATCTTCCTGATGCTGGCCGATTTGATTGCGCGCGTGCTGCTGAATCCGATCGAGCTGCCCATCGGGGTAGTTACCTCACTGATCGGCGCGGTAGCGTTTATCGTAATCTTCTACCGTACCCGGAAGGAGGAAGCTCATGCTTGAGGTGTGCGATCTCACCGTGCGGTACGGCACGCTGTGCGTGGCGGACAGCGTGAGTTTTTCCGTACAGCCCGGCGAATGGCTGATGATTGCCGGGCCGAACGGCGCGGGTAAATCCACTGTGCTCAACGCCGTAGCGCAGGCGACACCCTATACCGGGCAGGTACTGCTGAACAACCGGGACGCGCGGCGCATCCGGCCCCGCGAACGTGCAAAAATGCTGGGGATCCTCGGCCAGAGCCATGCGGTGGGCTATGCCTTTACCGTGGAGGAGATTGTTCGTCTGGGGCGCTATGCCTATTCAGGGCCGTTCTCCGGCGGCGACGGGGCGGAGGAACGGGCGGTGGACGAAGCGCTGGCCCTGACCGGGATGGAGCCGTTTCGCACCCATTCCGTGCTCACGCTTTCCGGTGGCGAGCTGCAGCGCGCGTTTCTGGCCCAGCTGTTTGCGCAGAACCCCAGCCTGCTTTTACTGGACGAGCCGACCAACCACCTCGATCTGGTGTACCAGAAGCAGGTGTTTGAGCTGATCCGGAAGTGGCTTGACCAGCCGGGGCGCGCCGCCGTATCGGTGGTGCACGATCTGTCGCTGGCACTCAAGTACGGCACGCACGCGATCCTGTTAAACCGTGGGCGGGTCGTATCCCGCGGAAACGTGCGGGAGGCGCTGACCGACGGCGCGATGAACGCGGCCTACGGCATGGACGTGCGCGGCTGGATGAACGAGCTGTACGCGCTGTGGAACGGGAACGCGCCGGTGGAGAATGGAGCTTGATGATCCGACCACGTTACAGGAAAGATGAAGGCACAAAAACACATACCGTACCGGGCGCGGCGCAGGCTGACGCCCAATTTTTTTACCGGAGGATGCGGCGCCGCGGATTTTTGAAAAAAAGCAGTTTCAAACCCCCCGTTCCTGTTGTATAGTAAACATGTAGGCATCGTTGCACAGAGGCGCAACCCCTGCGCCGGACAGGAACCATGCAAACCACAGGCAGCCGAACAGCGGGAAAAACCCGCGCGTTGGACTGCCAGGCCGTTGCATCCGGCAGGAACCGTAAGCCTCGGACTAAAAGAAAAACAGGAGGAAAACAGTATGTGTGGTATCCGTTTCTTCGTCTGTAAACATTGCGGTAATCTGGTGGGAGTCATCCACGATTCCGGCGCGCCCCTCACCTGCTGCGGCGACCATATGACCGAGCTGATCCCCGGCAGCGTGGACGCAAGCAAAGAAAAGCATGTACCCGTGATCGAAGTAAACGGCGACACCGTGACCGTGAAAGTCGGTTCCGTGCCGCACCCCATGACGGAAGAGCATTCCATCCAGTGGGTCTACCTGCAGACCGAGCACGGCGGACAGCGCAAGTGCTTAAAGCCCGGTGACGAGCCCAAGGCGCTGTTTGCGCTGGCGGGGGACAAAGTGGTCGCCGCCTATGCGTACTGCAACCTGCACGGACTGTGGAAAGCCGAAGCGTAAGCATGAGGCGGCAGTTTCGGGCGCGCGCGTAATGCGGGCGCCCGAAACCCGTTCCCCGGCGCGATCGCCATCACGGTACTTTTTTTGGATAAAGGAGCACAACCATGAGCAAGAAGGTAGTCATCATCGGCGGCGTAGCCGGCGGTGCCAGCTGTGCGGCAAGACTGAGAAGGCTGGATGAGAACGCGGAGATCGTGCTGTTGGAGCGCGGCCCCTATATTTCTTACGCGAACTGCGGTTTACCCTACCACGTCGGCGACGTGATCAAATCCCGCAGCGCGCTGCTGTTGCAGACGCCTGAAGCCATGAAACAGAAGTTCAGGGTGGACGTGCGGGTGAAAAACGAGGTCGTTTCCATTGACCGCAATCTGAAAACCATTACCGTTAAACGTGTGGAAACGGGCGAAACGTATTCGGAAACGTATGATACGCTGGTCATTTCCACCGGTTCTTCGCCTGTCCGGCCGCCGATCCCGGGGATTGACCTGCCGCGCGTGCGCTCGCTGTGGACGGTGCCGGACGCGGATGATATCCGTACGCTGATTACGGAGCAGCACGTGTCCTCCGCGGTGGTGGTGGGCGGCGGTTTTATCGGGCTGGAAATGGCCGAGAACCTGAAACACGCGGGCCTGACCGTGTCGCTGGTGGAAATGATGAACCAGGTCATGGCGCCGCTGGATTTCGAGATGGCGCAATTGCTGCACGATCATATCCGCCAGAACGATGTGGCGTTGTATCTGGGTGACGGCGTATCTGCGTTTGAGGACAACGACGGGCTGGTGAACGTACAGCTGAAAAGCGGCAAAACGCTTACGGCCGGGCTGGTGATCCTGTCCATCGGCGTGCGCCCCAACGGGCAGCTGGCTAAGGACGCGGGCCTTGCCGTGAACGCGCGCGGCGGCATTGTGGTGGACGAGCACCTGCGCACTTCCGACCCGGATATTTACGCCGTGGGCGACGTGATTGAGGTAAAAGACCTTGTGTTCGGGGAGCCGACCATGATCCCGCTGGCTGGCCCGGCCAACAAACAGGGCCGTATCGCCGCGGACAACATTGCCGGCGGGGACGACGTGTACCGTGGGTCGCTGGGCACGTCGGTGGTGCGGGTGTTCGACCTGACCGCCGCGGGCGTGGGGGCCAACGAGCGGACGCTGAACAAGCGCGGCATGGAACGGGATAAAGACTACCGCACCGTGACGATTACCCAGAACGCGCACGCGGGGTATTACCCCGGCGCGACCCCCATGACGTTAAAACTGCTGTTCTCTCCAGATGGAAAGAAAATCTTCGGCGCGCAGATCGTGGGCCGCGAGGGTGTGGACAAGCGGATTGACACCATCGCGGTCACTCAGCGGCTGGGCGGCGGAGTCAGGGAGTTGAGCGAGCTGGAGCTGGCATATGCGCCGCCTTTCTCATCCGCTAAGGACCCGGTGAATATGCTGGGTTTTGTGGCCCGCAACACGTTGGACGGGCTGGTGGGCATCGCCCCGTGGGATGCGCCCGTCTCCCACCCGGACGCGACGCTGCTGGACGTGCGCGAGGATGTGGAGGTCATGGCCTTCGCGGTTCCGGGCGCCAAACAGATTCCCCTTGGCCAGTTGCGCGACCGGCTGAACGAGCTGGACCCCAAGAAGGAAATCATCGTATTTTGCGCTATCGGGGTTCGCGCGTACAACGCCGCGCGCATCCTGCGGCAGCATGGCTTCGACCGCGTGCTGGTGTATCCCGGCGGCGCGCGCTTTTACCAATCCACCCATTTTGAGGATGCCGCGCCCGATGAAACCGCCAACGCCCCCGTGGCGGACAGCGGCCATACGGCCGATCTGGACGAACCTGTGGCCTCCATGCGCATTGATTGCAGCGGCATGCAGTGCCCCGGCCCGATCATGAAGGTATTCCAAACCATGCAAACCATGAAACCCGGCGAAGTGATGGAGGTTTCCGCCTCCGACCCCGGCTTTGCGCGGGACATCGGCGCGTGGTGCCGCCGTACGGGCAACACTTTGCTTTCCAACGAGCGGCAGGGAGACGATTATATCGCGCTGGTGCGTAAGGGCGGCGCGCCCAAACCGACTGAAGTCCACGACACCCCGGAGGGGAAAACCATTATCGTGTTCTCCGGCGATCTGGATAAGGTGCTGGCCAGCTTTATCATCGCCAACGGCGCGGCCGCCATGGGCAGGCCGGTTACGATGTTCTTCACCTTCTGGGGCCTCACGGTGCTGCGCCGCCCCGAAAAAGTAAAGGTGAAAAAGAGCTTTGTGGAAAAGATGTTCGGCGGCATGTTGCCGCGCGGCAGCGGCAAACTGAAGCTGTCCCGCATGAACATGGCGGGGATGGGCACGGCGATGATGAAATCCATCATGAAGCAGAAAAACGTGGATTCGCTGGATACCCTGATTGATAAGGCGAAAAAGGCGGGTATCAAGCTGGTAGCCTGCACCATGAGCATGGACGTGATGGGCATCCGCGCCGAAGAACTGATTGACGGCGTGGAACTGGGCGGCGTCGGCGCATACCTTGGCGACGCGGAAGAAAGCAACGTGAACCTGTTTATCTGATCCCATCAGGGCAGAGCGCCCCGTGTTCTCCATCCGGAAACGCGGGGCGCGTTTTTGTATCCTGTTATAGGATGATTCATATTGAACGGAGGGCACCCTATGGAGACGGAAACGCTAGGCGCTTTTTCCCGGGGCACGCTGTTTGCGATGCTGTCGGAGGCTTATCGGGCGCTGCCCGAGCTGGCGGAACGGGATCGCGACAGCTGGCGGGAGTTCGACGACTTTTTTTATGACCGGCCGGTTGTTTTAGAAACGTGCGGGTTCATGAGCATGGCGGAGGGAAGGCCCGTCGGCTTTATCACCTGGGACCCGCGCGGTTTGCCGGAAAAGGTGGAGATTGGCCACAACTGTATTTTGCCCGCTTACCGGGGCCGAGGGTATGGCGAAGCACAGCTTGGGGAGGCGCTGGCACGCATCCGGACCCGTTTCCCGCGAACTGTGCGCGTGATGACTGGCACGGGGGATTTCTTCCTCCCGGCCCGGCGGATGTACGAAAGTCAGGGTTTTGTGGCGACGGCGGAGGAAGCACCTGTGGAATGCGTGATTTATCGGCTGGAACTCGCCCGTATCACGGGTGAACCTCGGGCCTGAACGGATTGCGATCTCTGGCGGTGTCCGGGCAGGATCGGAACGACCAGGAAACATCAGAATTGGAGAATTTTGTTTTTTCTCTGGACGAAAGGAAAAATACACCATTATACATGGCGTGAAAAGCCGCTGAATGTTATAATAAACAGGATGAATATGGAAATTGAGAAACGGTGGGTGATAACATGACGCCGCGCTGGACTTCGGCGTTGATCGTGAATGGGTTCGCAATTCTTTGCCTGCTGATTTTACTGGTTAACTTTGACCGGAAACAGCGGCGCTTCATCCTGAAAGATCAGCTCATTTTCCGTTATATGCTGCTTACGAATATCGTGATGCTGCTGTTGGATGCAGGCACCTGGGTGCTGGACGGAATGAGCTTTGCAGGGGCACGGGACCTGAATCTGGCGGTTACAGCTTCCTACTATGCGCTTAATCCACTGATGTCGGTGCTGTACGCGCTTTTTTGCGATGTGAAGATCGGCACGCCTCCTGATACGCGCCGAAGGCTGCTGCCTGTGTATCTGTTACCGCTGATCGTAAACCTTGTGTTAACGGTGATCAGCATCTGGTCGCCGCTGCTGTTCCGGATTGGGCCGGACAACACATACAGCCGTGCGCCATTGCTGGTGCTTTCGTTTGTGCTTTCGTACCTGCTATTGCCGTTTTCTTTTGGGAGGGTGCTTGCCTACCGGATTCGCAGCAAGGACAGTATCGAGCCGATCTCGGGGCTGAACAACCGACACGCGACCTTTACACTGCTGGTGTTCCCCGTCGCACCGTTACTGGGCGGTATTATACAGGTTTTCTGGTACATGCCCATTACGGTGGTGTGGCTGACGACGGTATTTATGCTGCTGATAATTTTTATCAACATTCAAAACTCTCAGATTTTTACGGACGAGCTGACGGGGCTGTATAACCGGCGACAGACCGTGGCGTATTTACAAAGCCTTCTCCAGCCGAGCATCCGGGAACGTCCGGTGTGCCTTGCCATTCTGGATGTGGATAATTTTAAGCAGATCAACGACCGATACGGGCATCTGGCGGGAGACCGCGCCCTTCGTGTGCTTGCGGGCGCGTTGCAGCGAGAATGCGACAGGGATACGTTTATCAGCCGGTATGGCGGGGATGAGTTCATCATTATCACCAGGCAATGTGACGCGGCTGTGACCGCGGATTTATTGCGGCGAGTGGATCGCAACCTGCTGGAATACTGCCGGAAAGAAAATCTGCCGTATACCCTGTCCATCAGTGCCGGTGTGGCTGTACGCGGCGGGGATATTCAGACGATTGACGCGCTTTACGCGGCGGCGGATGCCGAGCTGTACCGGCAAAAAGCGCGGATGAGCCGGCGCGCAGGCGATTTGCGCCAGACCGAAACAATCGGGAACTGAACATCTTTATCCACCGGTTGGCCCATCCACGGTATTCCATAGCCTGTATAGCCGCCTGTAACCCGAAAACGGGTTTATGGGCCGGTTGGTTCTGGCTGCCGGTTGTGAGCGCGTCGCCCCATGTCTGGCGACGGACGCAGGAGACGCTCCTGCCGAAGGTTTTTATAGGATGGAGAATATTTGACCTTGAGAGGTCGTTTTTTTATATTGGCGGGAAATCCGCGCTTGCACGCAGAAGAGTACTTCATTTAACCGACCTCCGCCCTGCGGAGGCGAACGGAGTACGGAGGATGAAGGGCATATGGAACTGATTTATAAAGAGATGGCGCGTGCCGGTGGACGTGGGATGTATATACGGTTTCCCAAAGGGGAACCGCGGGCGTTGCGCCGGGTCAGCGCGCTGATTGTGCTGAGGGACGGCGATACCGCCGATTCGGCGGAGGAACTGATGACGCGGGAACACCTGGCCGAGCTTTCTGACCGGCGCAACGTCATCATTGCGTTCCCCAACCCGGTGAACGGGCGATGGAATTGGGAAGAGAATACGAAGCTGCCGGATGATCTGGCTTTTTTGGAACATTTGCAGGGCGAGCTGAACTCCCCCGTGGAAAACGAGCCGTTCTCCATGGCGCGAGCCGCCTCCTCCAACCCGCTCAACGACGAGCGTTTTCACCGGCTGTGGCATCCCATGGCGGATGTGCGGTATTTTGCGGGTTTCGGCACGGGCGCGTCTATGGTTTGCAGGCTGGCGGCAATCCGGCCGCAATGGACGGCTGCGATTTTCGCGCAGGGCGGCGATGCCGGGTCGTTGTGTGATGCGACCTGCGCGCCGGTACCCGCGTATCTGGTCGGTTGTCCCGAAGAAACGGAAGAATACTTCTTTCGGGCAAACGGCGTGTCGCAGGATGACGGGGCAGGCGAATCCCATCATCCGCTGAACCCCTGCCAGCAGGTTACGGTGGTGTCGCCGGAAAATCGCGTGACGCTGGCAGAGGTGTACAACAGCCTGTTCAGCCGGGTTCGCCGGGTGAATACCTGCCCCGATGGCGACGTGGAACCGCGCATACCGGACACGGACGATCCATTCACATTCTTTATCAACGATAACCGCCTGGGGGACGGGGTTGCGCATACGTGGATCACGCATATACCCGAACGGGTAAAGGAGCATCCCGATGTGCGTGTGCCGCTGATGATCTTCTTTCACGGCGCGAGCGATAACCCGCTGGAAGCGGCGGACATGACGAAATTCCATGTGCTGGGGGAGCAGGAAGGCTTTATCACCGTTTATCCGTGGGGTACCAACCGCATGACCTGGAACAGTAGCCTGAACGCAGACGAGCCGGACGACGGCGCGTATATCGCCGCGCTGATCCGCTATATGGTTGCAAACGATCCGGTAGACCCGCAGCGCGTTTACCTGTCGGGCTTCTCCAACGGCGCGGGCGAGGCGCAGGCTGTGGCGTTAAGCTACCCGGAACTGATTGCCGCCATCTGCCCCATAGACGCCAATTGGCCCGGCAACCGCATGGGGGAATCGGACCTGACCTGGCGCGACGTTACGCCTATGCGCGTTGGCATGGAGAAAAAGAGGAATTTCGATTACCGGATGCCGGTCTGGTATACCTATGGCGGTCGGGAGCTTTCCTACCCTGTTTTTAACCGCTCCACCCAGCAAAAGCAGTACGATTTCTGGAAAATGTATAATCATATCCCCATCCGCCCAACACCGGACAAGGCGCATCCCCACCCCTGCGGTTGCGGTGTGCCGGGAGACAGCACGGAGCGCCTGCACCCTTCGACGGCGCATCCGGAACATGCATATGACGTTCAGCGTTTTAATTCGGAGGCGCCGGGCCGGATGAACCTGTATAACTATGTGGTGATGCTCGGCAAGGGTCACGAAATCGCGCCGATGGATCCGGAACTGGGTTGGCGGTATGTGAGCCGCTTCCGCCGTCTGGCGGACGGAAGCCTGCGGATGGATTGACCGTCAGGAAGCCCGTCCGTTACGCGGCCTCCGGAATAGAATGGTCGAAAATTAGTTGTGTCTGGCGAATTTTTATCCATTCTATACATACGGGAATTCGTAACTTTTGGATAGACGCTAAATTTCGCGTACCGGGGAAACAAATCAAAGCGATTGACCCGGGCGACGCTCCTCCCTATGATTAAAACAGAAACATCGTTGCGAAAGCGTTCGGCCCGCCGGGCCTGCGCTTTTGCACGGGTAGCTGCATCATGAAAGGAGTGGACCAGCTCGTATGTCCAATGTACTCATGCGGATCAACTTCCGTTCGCAGGTTCTGGCCCTGCAGGACGCGATGAATGTGATCCTGCCGGACGACCGCACGGAAGGGGAATTTCCCGTGCTCTGGCTGCTGCACGGCGGCGGCGGAAACGAAAACGACTGGGTGGAAGAGACCGGCATTCGCCGTTACGCGGATCAGCGCAAAATCGCGGTGGTGATGCCGCACGCCGGATACAGCCGGTACTGTAACATGTACTGGGGCGCGGATTACTTTGATTTCCTCACGCAGGAACTGCCGAAAATCGTAAAGCACATGTTCCCGCGTGTCTCCACGAAACGCGAGGACAACTTTATTGCCGGTCTGTCGCTGGGCGGCAGTGGTGCCATATCGCTGGGCATGCGCCGTCCGGACCTGTACGGGGCGATCGGCGTACTCTCCGCCAGCAGTGTGATCCCTCTGGAATACCTGCGGGCCAAGTCCGCGGGCGGCCCGGCCGCGCCCGGCGGCCCCGGCCACAAGAGCGTGAATATGGTCAACTTTGGTGTGGAAGATACCAACGACTTAAAAGGTAATCCGGAGCACGATGTGCTGCTGAACGCGGAAAACGTGATCCGCGAACATAAACCCGTACCCAAGGTGTATCATGCCGTCGGCACGGAGGACCACGCCTATCCCGTCGGACTGGGCCTGAAAGAATTCTTTGAAGGCTTTGAGGGTAACCCCTTCCGGTATGAATTCCACACCGAGCACGGCGCGCATAACTGGGAATTCTGGGACAAGTGGATCCAGGCGTTCCTGGATGCAGCCTTGAAAGACAGGGGGGAACAGCATGTCGCTCATTAGAATGGAACTAAACTCCGAATGCCTTACGCGCAAGGCCAGCATTACCGTAATCCTGCCCGAACTGAGCGAGGAACGGAAGCTGCCCAATGGAAAGTACCCTGTTTTATGGCTGCTTCACGGCGCGACCGATGACCAGTCGATGTGGCAGCGCTTCACGTCGCTGGAGCTGTATGCGCAGAAACGCGGTATCGCTGTGGTGATGCCTGCTGTGGAAAACAGCTTTTACACCAATACCGACGGCGGCCGTTACTTTGATTATGTAACCGAAGAACTGCCCCGGATGCTGCAAAGCTACCTGCCCATCTCCCCCGAGCGGGAAGATAACTTTATCGCCGGCATGTCCATGGGCGGCCACGGCACGATGAAGCTGGGCTTTACCAAACCCGAACTGTACGCGGCCATGGGGATCTTCTCCTGTGCTAACTTTATTGACCTGATGGGCGCGGGTAACATGCTGGAGGGCGGTCGGCGTGTGCCGCTTAACTTCGTGCGCTGGCAGGTGTTCGGCACCGACGACGGCGACCTCACCAAGGTACACGAAACCGAGCACGACAATCGCTATCTGGCGCGCCTCGCTTCCGAAAGCGGTAAACCCCTGCCCAAGATTTTCGGCTGCTGCGGCACTGCGGACGGCTGTCACGATTCGGAAAAGAAGGACTTTGCGTACTTCTCGAGTCTGCCCAATCCGTTCGATGTGGTCTTCTTCGACAGCCCGGGTTTCCATTACTTCGATTTCTGGGACGAATGGCTGAAGGTGTTCATCCAGTGGCTGCCGATTCGCAAACGCGAAAAGGAGATACTGTAATATGAACGAAAACGGCCAGAACGGGATGCTTTGCGAGTTTAACGTCGAAACGCCCATGCGCGACGGCGTGGTGCTTCGCGGCGATCTGTACAGGCCGGCGGAGCAGGGGAAAGTTCCCCTGCTCCTTTGGCGCACCATCTTCCGTAAAAACACGCTGGGGCGCGCCTTCGGCCAGTATGATCCCGCCTATTTTGTACGGCAGGGGTATGCTGTTTTCATTCAGGATGCGCGGGGGCTGGGCGAATCCAACGGGGAGTTCGACCGCTTCACCGCCGACGGCAAGGATGGCTACGATACCATTGAGTGGCTGGCGGGACAGCCGTATTGCGACGGAAACATCGGCATGATCGGGAATTATTTCGCCGGATACCTGCAGCTGATGGCCGCGGCGGAACAACCGCCCCACCTGAAAGCCCTGTGCCCGTTCCAGACGAGTGTTTCGATCAACCGGGATTGCGACAACCGGGGCTTTCTGTTCTACTCCCACGTGGGCTGGTGTATGAGCCGCCAGATCAGTCGTCTTCGCGACGGCCGGTACGACCGGGAAACGACGGAAAAATACCTGCCGATGCTGATGGATTACATCCGCGATTACCCGACGAGGCAACTGCTGCACCGTCCCCTGCACGACATGCCCGCCGTGAAGGACACGCCCTTTCCGCTGCTGAAAGATTACTACAAACAGCTGGTGGAAGGATACGACGATTTCCGCCTGATCCACAAGGAAGGCCGCGATATGGACTTAAGCGCCGTACGCGTGCCGGCTTTCTACGTGTCCGGTTGGTATGACTCGGCACGGAACGCAATGGTGGAGCACTGCCGTACCCAGCGGAGAAACGGCGTGGACAGCCGGGTGCTGGTCGCCCCCTGGAAGCCCGGCGAAGCGCCGGCCCGTGCCGACAGCGCATTGGAAACCGGGGAAATCAGCGTGGATGTGCAGCACGAAATGGTAGAATGGTTCGACCACTGGCTGAAAGGGAAAAAGGCCCCCGCATGGAAGCCTTATCGGTATTACGATATCGTAACCGGCGCCGCCTGGGAAGGCGACGATTGGACCGACGGGCAGGAAACGGCCAGGACGTGGTATCTGCAAAGCGGAATGCTTAGCGATACGGCGCCTTTGAAGGAAACGATCAGCGAATACGAACACGATCCCGCACACCCGCTGCCTTTCGTGGGATACGGGCAGTGCAGAAAAGCCGGGGAAAGCCCGTATACCCTCCAATACCAGTCCCAGCCCGTACAGGACACTGTGAACGTGCGCGGGCTGGTGAAGGCGAAGGTGTATTTGTCCTCGGACGCTAAAGACGCGGACGTAATCCTTCGGATGAGCGATCTTGCGCCGGACGGCTCCCGGTTTGTGGTATGCGACGGTGCTACCCGTGCCCGCTACCGCAACAGCTGGACGCCGGAACCGCTGGAGAACGGAAAGGTTTATCCGGTGGAGGTTTTACTGGGGCATGTGCACTACACGCTTAGGGCTGGGCATCGGCTGGTGCTGGAGATTACCGGAAGCGCCTTCCCCAAGTACGATGTGAACTATGGCACCGCGGAACGCCCGGCGAACGATACGGGTTCCGTCGTATCCCATAACCGGATTCACAGCGCGCCGGAATATCCCTCGCAGATCTGCGTACCGCTGGAATAATACGCTAAAATAAAAACAGACGGCGCCGCGAACCCTGTTAAGGGTACGCGGCGCCGCTTGTGATGCCCGGAGGTTGTCAGCCGGCGGGCTTCAGTCGTTAAAGGTATAAAGGGGACTGGGCAGGCTTTCCACCGGGTCCGGCGTTTCCAGAAAACAGCCGGGCGCACCGACAATATCGTGACCGGCGTTCAGCTGCGCGTCCAGCCCGAAGGTGCGGCCGATATAACGCTGCCGGGCTGTATCCACCAGCGCCAGCAGCTCGCCGCCCCCCTGCCCGGACACCAGACGGCACATGGCGTACTCAATCACGGAGTACAGATACAGATTTTCGCGGATTCGGATATAGTAAACATTTTCTTCATAATACGGATAGGCGTCCTTCCGGCGTGACAGGCGGTCGTAGTTTTTCAGCGCTGCCTCGTCGGGATTGTCTACCAGCCGCACCTCGGCGGCTCCGAGCCGGAAATGGTCATGGCTGAAACAGATGTGCAGCACATCATCCACTGCTGTGTAGTGCCACAGCAGCCGTCTGCCGATCAGGTCGTCGGTGAAACCATGACGGGCGGATGGCAGGGATTCTCCTGCCCGGTTCTCCGCGCCAAACACTGCCCGGGAGGTGATCATCCGGGGGTAATCGGTGTTCAGATGTTCCCAGGCCAGCACCGCCGTAATCAGCCGTGTGTCCCGGTCCCAGACGAGGGTTACGCAGGAGGCCGGTTTGCCCAGCCGGGGGTGACACACCACCAGATACACCGTATCCTTACCTTTTACACATTCGTAGGTTTCATGCTGCGCCGCTTCGCCTGGTAGCGACCATTCCAGCGACGTTGGGGTTAAAAAGCGGATGAATACGGGGGGATACCCGTCCGGATGAAAATCCAGCGTTTGCCCGGCAAGCTCGTCGCAAAGAGGCGGCACATATTGTTTTAACCCACCTGCCGCGGGGCGGAGAGCGACGGGGTTATACACTTTTTGGCCAATCAGGCGGGTCTGGTAGTGGGGCAGGGCGGCGCTGGCCAGCGCAGTTTCCGGGGTTTCTTCCGGGGAGACGAACGTACCATAAGCGGAGAACAGTGTATAGGGGAAGGCCGGAGAAACCTCATTGGGGACGACTGTGGACATCACCAGCCCGGCGGTGCGTACCGCGCATAAATCCAGAAGCATCACGACCGCTTCCCGGCGACCCGGTTCAAACGAAGCGATCAGGGCGACGTCCTGCCGGAGGGAAAAGCATCGCGCCGCGCAGCGGCAGGCACGCGCACCGCCTGCTTTTTGCGTGAAAAGCAGGGAGTAGGAAGATGCGCCAAAGGTTTGGGTAAAACACTGTGTGGCGCCATAGCGCCAGAGCAGAGTATGGCCTGTAAGCAGTGGGCTGGCAGCGGGAAAGCGAGGGCTTCCGGGGAAGAGCCGACCGGAAAAGAAGCCGCCGATTCCGTCGACCAGCACAGCAAGCCCGGTTTGCAGATCAGCAACCAGGCACGCACCCGCCCGGCCCTGACCGGGCAAAAGAGAAATGAGATAAAGTTTATCCTGTAGTTTCAGGCACTCATAAAAACACGGCGGCATATCGCTCTCTGCGGGACCCCATGCGGCAGTATTCTCTGTGGAAAACGAGAAAACGTACTCGCCTCCCTGATCAACGGTCAGGCGAAGCCTCAAGCCTGCCAGTTCAAAGCAGAGCGGTTCACGGTACCCTTCGCTGCGGTCTGCGGACGGACAGAGAAAAGACCGGGCAGTTTGTTCCATTTTTCACGAACCTCCTCACTGAAATGGATCAACGAAACTCATCTGCTTTTATTGTACGTACATCCTGTACACAAGTAAATGAACCTTTTTTAATCTGGAAGGGACTTTGTTTTATCGTGATCATCTGCCATTCGCACAGAAAAGGCGACCTGTATATGTATTGACAAAGAGATGAACCCGCGCTATCCTTAACACTATCATAATTGAGGCGGGTTCATGCGCTTTTTGGCCTGCAGAGGGCAGCTGTGCACAGAGAACGAACGGAGTAGAACATGCAGAGTTCCTTTTGGAAGTCACGCACATTTCGGTTTTGGGTCGTCTGCTATGTCATTATCCTGCTGGTGCCGATCACAGCGGGGATCGCGCTGTATTATTACACAACAGACACTTTGACCCATAAAGCCTATGAAAACGGCAGGATGAACGTTCGCCAGGTGAGTACCGTAGTGGATGAACAGCTCAAGACAGTGTCTAATATCGGCAATACGATTTACATTTCTTCCACCCTTGCAAGGATGAAGTACATCACGCTTCCTTTTAATGCTCAGAAGTATTATGAGACACACGAACGCGCCAAGTATCTGGCTAACTTTACCACGCAACAGGCGCTGGTGAAGTATATCTATGCGTATTGCGGCGATCTGGAATGTCTGCTGGACTCCGGGCATATCTATACCCGCGATAATCAGCTGAACAAGGTGATTACTCAGCGCATCGGCCTGAGTGAAAGCGATTTTCTGGCGCTGATGAAACAAAACCACCTGCGTGATTTTTATGTTCTTAACGGCGGAAAATCGCTGATTATGGTGCAAACGCTGGGCGCCCGCGGGAATCAGCCGGTCGTTACGCTGATTATCGTGCTGAATGCGGACTCCATCCATAATCTCCTGATGAGAACGAGCGAAACCACCAACGGTTCCGCCTATATGCTGCTGCCGAGCGGATCGATTTTCGGTGACCGCGCAGTAGGCGACCCTGTGGATTATGCCGCCCTTTCCACGCAATATGCGGAAGGACAGGGCACCAGCGACGGACTGGTGGTTACCTATGCCGATTCCTCCGTAACGCCTTTCCGCTTTGTTCTTTCGGTGCCTTCCGCTACCTTCCTGAAAGACATTACGGATATGCAGCTGGCTTTTCTGTACTTCACCTTCGGCACGCTTGCGCTGGGGCTGATGGCGGCTTATTTGCTGGCAAAACATAATTATAAGCCTTTGCAGCAGCTGAAGCAGGCGGCACAGATCCCTGATAAAGCCAGCGACGACTTTACTGCGCTTGGCAGCAAACTGAGAGAATTGCTCAGTGCCGACGACCAGATGCATACCGAGATTGAACAGTTAAGCCGCGTTGCGAATACGCAGCTGTTTACCTCCGTGCTGTCGGGCAACCTGAATGCGTTGGAGAAGAATCGCCGAAAACAGCTGGACGGTATTTTTACGGGCAATGTTTTTGTAGCGGCGCTGGTGGACCTGGAGACGTCGGAAGCACAGGCCACCCCGGAAGGCAGCAAGGCGATGCTGGGCACCCTGAACCTGCTGGCCTCGGAATGCGCAGGGCAAATCTGCCAGTGTGAGATCCAGCCAAACAGCGACGCTTACGCGGCGATCTTCTGCTTTGACGACAGCGTGTCCCACAACGACGCACAGTTTGCCGTGCAGCAGATTTGCGAGCAGATGGTAAAGCACGCGGTGGAACAGCCCGAACTGGCTACGCTGTCGATTTATGTGGGAGACGCGATTGATGGAATCGACAACGTGCACCTGTCCTACCATAACGCGCTGCAGGCCCGGGAATATGCCGAGTTTGTTACGGAAACCGAAAAACGCGTGATTCTTTATGATGAAACGATGTTCTCCAGCGATATCGCGTGGCAGGATTACGACATCGTGGATGCCGAAAGGCAGTTTACCAGCCTGATGATGGAGGGAAACTACAGCCAGGGCGAGCAGATGCTTCGGGAGATCATGGCCTATTATAACTGCCGTGACGGAATGTCGCTGTATGTGATGCGTTGCCGCATGTTTGGCGTGATGAACATGATGCTGAACGTTCTGCACGAAGTGGAGCCGGACCTTGGCACCAGCTTCTACGAAGAGACCAACCCGGTGGCGCGTCTGTTGTCCGCACGAACCCGGCAGGAGCTGGAAGACGTGATCTTTGAGGTGATCGACCGCCTTGTGGGCCGTCAGGAGAGCAAGACGCCCGACATACAGGGGAAGCTTACACAGATCGAGCATTACATCGCGGCTCACTATTTTGACGTGGGTCTGGGGGTAAAGCAGGTTGCGGACGCTTTCAACCTCTCGCTGCCATACTTGTCCCGCATCTTCAAAAAGGAAAAAGGAATCGGCCTGCTGTACTATATTAACAGCTATCGGGTGCAAAAGGCCAAGGAAATCATGGAAAGCGACCAGAAGGCTACCGTGGCGGAAATTGCGGGTCGGGTGGGGTACAACAGCAGCCAGACGCTGATCCGCATTTTTAAGCGCTACGAGGGCACAACCCCCGGACAGTTCCAGACCGGCAGAACCGACGGGGACGATGATGAGAGCGACGACGAGGGTGACGACGGGGACCCGGAGGAATAGCGGCACAGGCGGGCCAGTAAAATTCGGCGGGGCGCGAACGCGGAAATGCGTTTATGCCCCGCTTTTGATTAGGCTGGCAGACGGAAAAAGGCCTGTGAAAACGGCTGTTTGTTTTGGGATAAAAATGGCGCATTCGGAGTAAAAACGCTACCATATGGTAAAAAACAGACCAGAATTTATATCATCAGCTTCGCAAATATTCAGCATTTACAGAATGAGCGACAGAACTTATAGTCAAACCAGAAACGCGAGCCCCGAGGCGCCAACGGGACTCCGGATGAATTGAAACAGGGAGAGGAGCCACAAACATGATCAAACGGATGTTGTCGATTTTACTCGCGCTGACCCTTGTCATGACGGTATCCATCGGTCTGGCGGAAACCACCACCAACGGGGTGAATGAAACCACGATCGCCGAGAAGGCGAAACTTGGCACGAAAATCCAGAAGGTTACGGATGAACCCGTAACACTGACAATGTGGATGGATGTTTCTTCCCACGATGTCAGCAATATTATTGGCGATCTGCAGAACATGGACATTCTCAAAACGCTGGAAGAAAAGACCGGCGTGCATATCGAACTGAAGCTTGCCCCCGTTGGCGAGGCGGACACCAGCTTCTCGCTGATGATGGCTTCCGGCAATATCGCCGATATCATCATCGGGTTTGATTCCTACTATAAACAGGGCGGCGACGCTGCGATTGACGAAGGAATCATCTACAACCTCAAAGACATGGTGGATCAGTACGCGCCCAACTACAAGGCTGCGATTAGCGCGTCCAGCTACCGTGAGCGCGGCACCGTGACCGACGCCGGCAACATGCCGTACTTCTGCGAGCCGACCTATATGGACGATCCGGGCCTCACTTACGGCGGCGCGATCATCCGTCAGGATCTGCTGGACAAACTGGGCATGGCGACCCCCGTTACCTTTGACGACTGGCACACCTACCTCACCCGCTGCAAGGACGAGCTGGGCATGACCCGCGGTTTGGGCCTGGCCAACACCGGCATCAGCAAGTACAACGCTTACAACGCCGCTTTCGGCTTTGAAATGGAGAACCCCTCCGACTGCTTCATCCCTGTATATCAGGTGGACGGCAAAGTGATGTACGGCCCGCTGACGGATGGCTATAAAGAATACATCACCATGATGGCGCAGTGGTATTCCGAAGGCCTGATCGACCCGGATTTCACCTCGACGATCACCTTTGACGACGGCGTGGCCATGATGAGCAGCAACCTCTGCTCCGCCTCCAGCGATCATGGCGGCGTGTTGGGTTACGTAAACGGCCTTGGCGCCGCGGTAGACCCGAACTTCAACTTCGTGGCCGTGCCCGCTCCGGTGAAGGCCGCCGGCGACCAGCTGCATGTAGGCTATTATAAGGGCGGCGCAGGACTGACCAAGATCGCCGCGATCAGCAAAACGTGCAAGAACCCCGAAGTGGCTGTGAAGTTTATCGACCAGCTCTTTACCGACGAAGGCTTCATGCTGTGCAACTATGGCACCGAAGGCAAGACCTACAACCTGGTGGACGGTCTGCCGGTATATACCGACCTGATCGCCAAGAACGACAAGGGCACCATCACCGATATGCTGTGCGCCTATGCCGCCCCCATCCTGTGGCCGTTTGAAACCGTGCTCGGCCGCGACGACGTATCCACCTCCGCCGATATGGCCAAGGTATGGGATACCAACGACGATTACTCTTACACCTTCCCCAGCAACGCGACTTTGAATTCGGAAGAGAAGGAAGTATATTCCGACCTCTACCCGGAAATCAAGTCCTACGTGGACGAGATGACCGTAAAGTTCATCATGGGTCTGGAACCGCTGGATAACTACAGCGCGTTCGTGGATCAGCTGAATACGCTGGGCGTACAGGACATCATCAAAGCGTATCAGGGCGCGTACGACCGCTATATGAGCCGCTAAAACGACTCTCGTAAGCCCTGTAACGTAAACCGCGCCGGGCGTACCGGGTTGCCGGTGCGCCCGGTTTGCGTTTGGGCTGGCCTTATCAATAACTGGTCTATCGTCCTGCGGATTAGACCGGAGGAGTGAAAAGCATGAAATGGAAATTGCTCGCCGCCAACTACCGCTCAAACCGATTGCTGTATTGGATGATCCTTCCGGTCGTGCTGTTCGTGATCATTTTCAGCTACATCCCGATGCTCGGGCTGTCCATTTCTTTTCAGGATTATTCGCTTACGAAAGGCATTTTCGGAAGCAAATGGATCGGGTTTGAAAACTTTGTAGACTTTTTCAACAGCATGTATTTTGGACGTACGTTCAGAAATACCATCGTTCTGAGCCTGCTCAACCTCCTGTTCTGCTTTCCCGCGCCGATTATACTGGCGCTGATGCTGAACGAAGTGAAGAACGTGCGTTATAAACGGCTGGTGCAGACCGTAAGCTATATGCCGCACTTTATCTCTATGATCGTGGTCGCGGGGCTGATCATTGAGTTTACCAACTCCAGCGGCGTAATCGCCTCCATTGTGAAGGCGTTCGGCGGAAAAGCCACCAGCTATATTGCTCTGCCACAATATTTCCGATCCATCTTTATCGTGTCGGATATCTGGCAGAATATCGGTTTTAACAGTATTATTTACCTGGCTGCGCTGTCCGGCATCAACGAGGAGCTGTACGAAGCCGCCAAGATCGACGGAGCCGGGCGTTTCCGCCAGATGCTGAGCGTGACGCTGCCGGGGCTGATGCCTACGATCATCATTATGCTGATCCTGAGCGTCGGCACGATTATGAACCTGAACTTCGAGAAGGTTTTACTGCTGTATACGCCGTCTACCTACGAAACCTCCGATGTGATTATGACGTACGTATACCGTATCGGCATCATCAAGCAAAAGATTGGCTACAGCACGGCTGTGGGCCTGTTTAACTCGGTGATCAGTCTGCTGCTGGTGCTGGGCGCCAACAAGCTGAGCAAAACTTATACCGAAACCAGTATGTTCTAAGCGAGGAGGCGTAAAAAATGAGAATTAAGGAATCCATGGGCCGAAGGGTTTTTCTCGCTGTGAACGCAATCTTGCTGGGGCTGGTGGGGTTTGCGTGTCTGGCGCCGATGCTGCACGTGCTGAGCTGTTCCATCTCGGATCCGTATACGCTGGCGCGGGTGCAGGGATTTCATCTGTGGCCGATTGCGCCGATTACCTTTGAAGGTTACAGGACGGTGCTGAGCTACCAGAACATTGTGATCGGCTATGCCAACACGCTGTTCTACGTTGCGGCGGGCGTGGGGCTTAATCTGGTGCTCACCACGGTGGCCGCGTATGTACTGTCCCAGAAGCGCTTTTTACCCGGCAACACGATTATGCTGTTTATGGCGTTTACCATGCTGTTTAACGGCGGCATGATCCCCAACTACCTGCTGATTGTGAAAATGGGGTTGATTGACAGCCGCATGGCGATTGTGCTGCCCAGCGCCTTTAACGTGTTCAACCTGGTCATTATGCGCTCGTCGTTTAAGGAGATTCCGGACGCGCTGGAGGAATCCGCCCGGCTGGATGGGGCAAACGATCTGCAGATTCTGTGGCACATCATTATTCCGGTCTCCAAGGCGACGATCGCGGTTATTACGCTGTTTGTGGCTGTAGCGCTGTGGAACAGCTGGTTTACCGCATCCATCTACCTGACCGACCGCAGCAAATGGCCGTTGCAGCTGTTCCTGCGTGAAATCCTGATTAACAACTCCCAGCGCAGTCTGGACGCAGGCGTGAAAGCTTCGGCCCTTGCCCAGCAAACACTGGTGAAGTACTGTATCATTATTGTTGCCACGGTGCCGATCCTTTGTATCTACCCATTCCTGCAGAAGTATTTCGTCAAGGGGATTATGATCGGCTCCATTAAAGGATAAGGATTTAGAGGAATGACCGTAGAAGAAAAACGACCGACCAAACTGCTGAATTGTCAGTACGTTCTGTTTTCGATAATCAATCTGGTGGTTTCCGTCAGTTTTTCCATGGTGTCCACCACGATGACCAAGTACGCCTACAGCATTGGCACAACCGTGGCGATGGCTGGGGCGATCACGGGCGCGTTCTCCATCGCCTCCATGGTGATCCGGCCCTTTAGCGGTCTGGTCAGCGATCGGATGAACCGGAAGATGCTGCTGGTGGTTTCCACCTTTGCCATGGGCGTATGCACCTTTCTGTACGGATTGGTTTCCGATACCACAATGCTGTTTATCATTCGCATCCTGCACGGCGTGGCGTTCGGCATCAGCAGTACCGTGAATATGGCGCTGATCCCCGGCTTCTCCCCGAAAGAACGGGTAGGGGAAGCGGTCAGCTATTTTGGTCTCGGGCAGGCGCTGGCCATCGTGGTCGGACCCTCGCTGGGGCTGGCGCTGGCGGACTCTGCCGGGTTTCCGATCAACTTTACCGTTTCGGCGCTGATTGTCGCTGTGGGCGGGGTGATCGCGCTGGTGATGGATTTTCAGGGCAACGACCGTCCGCTGAGCATCGGGAATAAACGGGGCATTCGCTGGGGTGACATTATCGCGACCGAAAGCCTGCTGTACGCGGGCATCAACATTGCCATCTCGGCCACCAGCGGTGTGGAAAACAGCCTGATCGCGCTGTACGGAACCGCGATGGGCGTGGAGAACATCGGCTGGTACTTCACACTGAGCGCGGTTACACTGTGCATCTCCCGGCTGGCCTTCGGTAAAATGGCGGACCGGCAGGGTGTGGCTACGGCCATGTACCTGGGTACGGGGCTGATGATCGTGGGTTTCCTGCTGCTGTGGAGGCCGCCCGCGATCTGGATGTTCGCCGTGTCCGCCGTGATTAAAACGGTCGGATCGGGCATTGTGCGGCCCGCGCTGCAGGCGGAATGCATTAAGACCGTAACGCCGGATCGCCGCGGCGCCGCGTCCAGCACGTTCTATATCGGCTCGGACGTCGGGCAGGGCGTTTCACCCTGGTTGGCCGGGCAGGTAGTGGATTCTTCCGGAGGAGATTATGGGCTGGCGTTTGGGGTATTCGCGATTCCCATGGCGCTAAGCTGCATCCTGTTTGCATACAGTACCCGCAGAAAAAATCGCAAAGCAGCCTGAATCACACGATTTGGAATCGAGCCCCTTTTCGCAAAAACCTGCGAAAAGGGGTTTTTCATACGCAAACGGTGTTTTTCATCCGGGAAGGGAAACGGGAACGACGCAGAGAATTATTGGGGTATTTGAAGCGGAGCCGGGCGGTTCGGCGGAGAAAATGCGATTTTGGTCAGGAAAGCGGGGAAAACGAGCGTGCATCCCAACCTTGAGGCGGTTGCGCAACTGATACCGAGCCTGCGGCAGATGCTGGGGCCCAAGTTTGAGGTAATTCTGCACGACCTGAGCCATGTGGAAAGCTCCATTGTGCGGCTGGAGGGAGACGTAACCCACCGTAAAATCGGCGGGCCCGCGACGGATTATCTGCTGCAACTGTTGCGGGAGGGCGGCGACGGAGCGCAAAACAGCGTGAACTACCAGAACGTACTGCCGGACGGGCGGGTGCTTCGTTCCTCTACGCTTTTTTTGCGGGATGAGGAAGGGCATATCATCGGGTCGCTGTGCTTTAATCAGGACCTGACCGACTATCTGGTAGCCAGGAAATTGATTGAAGAGAATGTATCTTTCAGCCAACAGGGGGCGAAACCGCCTAAGGAAACCTTCGCGCAGGACATCAGCGTCGTAATGGAGTCGGTTGTGGATACGGAGGTGTCCCTGTTCCAGAAGCCTGTTGCCTATATGCAGAAGGAAGATAAGCTCAGAATTGTTTCCCTGCTGGAGGAAAAGGGCATTTTCGCCGTTCGCAACGCCGTGGATTATGTGGCGGAGCGTCTGGGAGTCAGCAATTTTACCGTCTATAACTATCTCAAGGAGATTCGCGCGAAGAAGGTTTGAAACGCTCTCCCTGTAACGCGGCGCATCTCGCACCGCCAAACCCGTGCTTTCCGCCCGGGTTTGGCAGGGGGAGATGCGCCGCCTTTCTGTTTTTTCAGAAAAGTGAAGAATCAGGGTTGACAGAAAAGGTTAAAGGCATTAAACTAATATTCGGTTAGAGGACACAAACCTCTGATCCGCTTCCGGGAGAGAGCGATGGCCGATCCGGCGCGCAGCGGGGTTCACAGCCGGGCACCCACCCGGGCGCAGCCCGGGTGGCAGCGGAACCACGGTGCGCGCGGGGTCGGCAGCCTGCCGGAAACAAAGGGAGGGGAGCGGAACGATGATGCCTTTGAACATGGCGGGCATAGGAGACGTGAATACCATCAAAAAAATCACAGGCAGGGACGATGTGCGCCAGCATCTGGCGGAACTGGGCTTCGTGGTGGGCGAGGAAGTGCGCGTGGTGAGCGAGCTGGGCGGCAACCTGATTTTGTCCGTAAAGGATAGCCGGATTGCGCTGGATCAAACCATGGCCATGCGCGTGATGGTATGAAAAACGGGGGGAGAATGGGCAACGATGAGAACGCTACGGAATATTAAGGTGGGCGAAACCGCGGTGATCGAGAAACTGCACGGGGAAGGCGCGCTGAAACGCCGCATTATGGATATGGGGCTCACGAAAGGCACCGAGGTATACGTTCGCAAGGTGGCGCCGCTGGGCGACCCGATGGAGCTGACCGTGCGGGGATACGAACTGTCGGTGCGCAAGGGGGACGCGGAACTGATTGAGGTGCGGTAAGCGGAAAAGCGCCCGGTACAAAAGAAAGAATACGGCGATGGGGTTTCCCTGGAACCGTTTTTCAATGCCTCGAGGTTAGAGGAATCTAATTTTTAAATGAGCAAGCAGCATTCTGGAGGAGGATACGACGCATGGCAATCAAAATCGCCCTGGCAGGCAACCCGAACAGCGGAAAAACCACCCTGTTTAACAACCTGACCGGCAGTAACCAGTACGTGGGCAACTGGCCCGGCGTTACGGTGGAGAAGAAGGAAGGCCGTCTGAAAGGCTCGCCCGATGTAACAATTCAGGACCTGCCCGGCATCTACAGCCTGTCGCCTTATACGCTGGAAGAGGTAGTAGCCCGCGAGTATCTGGTGAACGATCAGCCGGACGCGATTTTGAACATTGTGGACGCGACCAACATCGAGCGCAACCTGTACCTGACCACACAGCTGGCGGAACTGGGCATCCCGATGGTGATTGCGCTGAACATGATCGACGTGACCCGCAAAAACGGCGACAAAATCGACCTGCGCAAGATGGGTGAGGCGCTGGGCGTGGAAGTGACGGAAACCTCCGCGCTCAGGGGCGAAGGCGCGCAGGAAGCGGCGAAGAAGGCCGCCGCGCTGGCGGGCAAGGGGAAGAGGACGGACGAACCGCACGTGTTTGCGGGGAGCGTGGAACACGCGCTGGCTCATATCGAGGATTTGATTACTCACCGCGACGGGCAGGAACCGGCGCACCATCACCACGCGGACGGCAGCGTTCACCCCGGCGATATTGTGGACGCGAACCTGTCGCGCTGGTACGCGATCAAGCTGTTTGAGCGGGACGAGAAGGTGCTCGCGAAACTCAACCTGCCGACGGGGATTAAAAACCAGATCGAACAAACGGTGCAGGCCTGCGAAAAGGAAATGGACGACGACGCGGAATCCATCATCACCAACCAGCGGTACGCGTATGTGAACAGGCTGGTCGCCGCCTGCGTAAAGAAGGGTCGGCCCAAAGGCGCGCTGACCGTTTCGGACCGCATCGATCGGGTGATCACTAACCGCTGGCTTGCGCTGCCGATCTTCGCGGCGATCATGTTTCTGGTCTACTATGTGTCCGTTACCACGGTCGGCGCCATCGTAACCGATTTTACCAACGATACGTTTGTGGGCGAGTGGATCCAGGCTCCGGTGATGAACTGGCTGACCGGCATCGGCACGGCGGACTGGCTGGTAGGGTTGATCGGCAACGGTATCATCGGCGGCGTGGGCGCGGTGATCGGGTTTGTGCCGCAGCTTCTGGTGCTGTTCTTCTTTCTGGCTATACTGGAGGATGTGGGCTACATGTCCCGTGTGGCATTCATCATGGACCGCATTTTCCGCAAGTTCGGCTTGTCCGGGAAAAGCTTTATTCCGATGCTGATTTCCTCCGGCTGCGGCGTGCCGGGCATTATGGCTTCCCGTACCATTGAGAACGACCGCGACCGCAAGATGACCATCATGACGACCACCTTTATCCCCTGCGGGGCGAAAATCCCCATCGTGGCGCTGATCGCGGGCGCGCTGTTCCACAACTCGGCGTGGATTACCACGGCGGCGTACTTTATCGGCGTGGCGGCGGTCATCGTATCCGGCATCATGCTGAAAAAGACGAAGATGTTCGCGGGCGACCCCGCCCCCTTCGTGATGGAGCTGCCCGCCTACCACTCCCCGTCGTGGAAGAACGTGCTGCACAGCATGTGGGAACGAGGTTGGAGCTTTATGAAGCGCGCAGGCACCGTGATCGTGGTGGCCAGCATCCTGATCTGGTTTACCTCCGGATATGGCTGGGCCCCGGCGCAAAACACCGCGGCGGCCGAACCGGGGGTTACTGCGGAAGCCGTAATGGACCCGGCGGCGGCTGAAAACGCGCTGGTGTTCGGCGCGGTGCCGGACATGGACGAGAGCCTGCTGGGCAAGGCCGGTTCCTTGATTGCGCCGGTGTTTTCCCCGCTGGGCTTTGGCAACTGGCAATCCACCGTTGCGACCGTGATGGGTCTGGTGGCCAAAGAAGAGGTTGTGGGCGTATTCGGGGTGCTGTATGGCGTAACGAATGACGATGGCGAGGATGCCGCGGCGGAAATTGCGGAGAACGACGCACTTTCGGCGGACGAAAAGGCGGAGGCGCTGTCGCCGATTATGAGGGCGTTTGATCAGTCCAGCGGAGGTTACGGGCAACTGGGCGCTTTCTGCTTCCTCATTTTTAACCTGCTGTGCGCGCCGTGCTTCGCGGCGATGGGCGCGATGAAACGGGAGATGAACAGCGGCAGGTGGACGGCCTTCGCCATAGGCTATCAGTGCCTTTTCGCCTATGTGGTGGCGCTGATTGTGTTCCAGACTGGTAAATTTCTGGCGGGCGCGGGCTTCGGCGCTGGCACGGCCGCGGCGTTGATCCTGCTTGTTGGAATTATCTACATGCTGGCGCGTAAAAATCCGTACAGTGACGAACACCTGACCCAGGTGGTGAAAGGGAGGGCTTGAGATGGCAACATGGGTAATCCTGATCGTGCTGGTGCTGGCAATCAGCCTGATCGTACGCAAGCTGATCCGGGACCGTAAAACCGGCGGAAGCTGCGGTTGCGGCTGTTCCAATTGCAGCGGCAATTGTTCGCAACAACATGACAAATAATGAGAATGGGGGGGTACGGCGAAAAGCCGTACCCCCGGTTGCTTAATCAGGCAGGCCGGATTGCGTTGCGCTCTCCGACAGAAAACCGGGTAATACGATTTCAAAACCTTTACGCCTCTATCTCGCGGCGTTTTTGCCCTCTGCCTTCGTCACGCAGGCTCGACGTAGTTCCGCTACGCCTTCGCCTCCGCTCCTCGCCAGTGAACAAAACCGCTCGCAAGCTAGGATGTATTAAGGATTTGAAATCGTATATAAGGCTCGCGGGAAAGCGAAACACGGTGTATAATGAAGCGGTAGGGGAGAGAGCCCCCTGTTCTTTTCGCTGCTGATGAGGCGGCGGAAAGTTTATCCGATTTCACGCCAAAGGGGTGTTTATATGCTGGTATTGGATCATGTTTCCTGGAGCACGCCCGACGGGAAAGAAGTGCTGAAGGATATTAGCCTGACTGTGAACGACCGGAAGCTGCTGGCGCTTACAGGGCCGAATGGCGGCGGTAAAACAACGCTGGCACGGCTGATCGCGGGGATTGAGAAACCGACCGAGGGCCGGATTCTGATGGACGGCGAGGAAATTACGAACCTGGACGTAACGCAGCGCGCGCGCCGGGGTATCGGGTACGCGTTCCAGCAGCCGGTACGGTTTAAGGGGATGACGGTGCGCCAGCTGGTGGAAACGGCGGCGGGAGAAACGCTGGAAGAAACGTCGCTCTGCGATATTTTAAGCAGCGTGGGCCTGTGCGCCAGGGATTATCTGGAGCGCGAAGTGAACGCTACCCTCTCCGGCGGCGAGATGAAGCGTATCGAGATTGCCACGGTGCTGGCGCGGCACGCCCGAATCTCGGTATTCGACGAGCCGGAAGCGGGCATCGACCTGTGGAGTTTCGCGGGGCTGATTAAAACTTTTAACACGATCCGGCAGGAAACCACCGGCAGCCTGGTGATCGTATCGCATCAGGAACGGTTGCTGCGCATCGCGGACGAGATTGTGCTGCTGGCGGACGGGCAGATTAAAGGCATGGGCTCCGCCGGAGATATGCTTACGCAGCTTCTGTCCACCGGCGCGGCTACCGTGGCCTGCTGCAAAGAGGAGGCGGTCTGCCATGAATGAAACGACGAAAAAGCTGCTCAAAATTGTATCCGACTGGACGGGCGAATTCACCGGCGCATACAACATCCGCGAGGATGGCGGCTGCGCGGGTCGGCGTTCCAGCGAGCATATCCTGATCGAGTCCAAGAAGGATAAACCCGGGCTGGACATCCGCATTCTGCCCGGCACGAAGGGCGAAACAGTCTCCATCCCCGCCTGCGTTACGCACGGGGACGTGGACGATCTGGTGTACAATGACTTTTTCGTGGGCGAAAACGCGGACGTGCTGATTGTGGCGGGCTGCGGGGTGCACACCGAAAACGGAGAACCCGCAAGGCACAACGGCATTCATCGGTTCTTTCTGGCGGAAGGGTCGCGGGTAAAGTACGAAGAAAAGCACATCGGCACGGGAAACGGCGCGGGCCTGCGCAGCATCGACCCCGTTACGGAAGTGTTTTTGGGCAAGAACGCCTTTATGGAAATGGACACCTCCCAGATCGGCGGGGTGGATCAAACCGTACGCGAAACCAGCGCAACGCTGGACGAGGGCGCAAGGCTGGTGATCCGGGAGCGGCTGCTGACCGAAAAGGAGCAGACGGCGGAAACCAAGTTTAAGGTAGACCTGAACGGCAAGGACTCCGGCGTGGATATTGTGTCCCGTTCCGTGGCGCGTGGCAACTCCCGGCAGAATTACATCTCCTCCATCGTAGGCAACGCGCCCTGTACCGGCCACAGCGAGTGTGACGCGATTATCGACGGCGACGCGTTTGTGGACGCTTCTCCTCAACTGTGCGCACACCACAACGATGCGGCGCTGATCCACGAGGCGGCGATCGGCAAGATTGCCGGAGAGCAAATTCTCAAGCTCCGCACGCTCGGCCTGACCGAGCAGGAAGCGGAGGAGAAGATCATCAAAGGTTTCCTGTCGTAACGGGGACGGGATGAGGCCAAACATCACCGATCAACTCGGAAGAGCTACCCTTTCCAATATAGGAATGCCCTCCGGCTTTCCGCTTGCGCGGAGCCGGAGGGCATCAGCTTGCTGAAAAAGGCCCATCTGCGTTGTCAGCTGCGGGCTGGCAAGGGAATTCACTTACAAACGGTAAGCTCACCCCCTTGCCACCCTTGCTTCCTCGCATCTGAACCTTTTTGAACAAGCTGTATTTTTATGCTGGAAATGGGTTTGTCAACGGTCTGGGGTGTTATTCGTGTTGTTTTCGTCGAGTCAGGCGACCGCGGCGCTGTAACTGCTCCAGTCGGAAAGGGTGCCCGAGTCGCTGCTGTCGCACTGGGTAGAATACTGGGAAACCGTTACGGTATAGGTGCTTGTGCCCTGCACATATACGGTGCCGTCGGTGCCCATGATGGTTACGGGGTTGCCGTCCGCATCGGTTATGCTGCCGGCGTTATTCAGGGTGGTCAGGGTGCTGTTACCGGTAACGACCCATTTGGAGGATGCGTCGACGTACAGGGCACAGTAACCGTTTCCGCCGCTGCCTGCGCAGGATTCGTCATCCAGTACCGCGCCTGTTAACGTGCTGCCGTTCAGCGCGTACAGGTTTAACTTCGAAATGCTGTCCCACAGGATGTTGCCGTTCATGGCCTGCGAAAGGGCTGTAAACGTGCAATCCGCGCCGTTCGCCCCGGCTGTGCCCCAACCGCGCTGGTTACTGTTGCCCGTGCAGCGCAGGAAGTATTCGCTGTCCGCGTTGGAGGTGACGGTTACCCCGGACAGGACGAACTCGCTTTCCGTGTTGGTGGTGTAGAACACGCCGCCGTTGTTGGCGGTTAGCGTTCCGCCTGCCATTTCAAACCGGCCTTCGCCCACCTCGGAATCTCCGGACATGCTCTGGTACAGGATCACCGCCCAGGTGGTATCGTTCTGGTCCTGGTCCGGCATGTTGCCGCTTAAGTTGCAGTCGAACAGCCGAACACTGTTCAGCCCTTCCAGGCAGAGGGCTTCGGAGCCGTTAGCGGTAAGCGAGGCATTGTGCACGGTGATGTCGGCCGTGCAGTACAGGGCTGGCGAGCCCGTGCCGTTGCTTACGTAAGTGCCGCCGTCCACCACCATGGTGCCGCCGCCCCGGTCGGAACGGATGGCTGCGGCGGATGCGCCGCTGGTTTCCACCGTCAGGTTTTTCGCGTACAGCGTACCGCCGCCCGCTACATGGATGCCGCCGGACGTATCCTGTTGGGTGGTGATCGTTGTATTGGATACTTTTGCCACCCCGTCGCCGTAGGCGAAGATTCCTGCGCCGCCGGCTGCGTCCGTGGTAACGGTGCAGTCGGTTACGTCCGCGGTGCCGCCTGTTACCAGCAACGCCGCGCCCACACCGTAAAAGCTGGCGCTGTCGCCGCCGGAATTGTTCGCGGAGGTGCGGGTGAGTGTCGCGTTGCTGATGTTAAGCGTTCCGCCTGTTACGAGAATCGCGTTTTCGTCCGTCCCGGTGGAATCATAGGTGTTACCTGTAAGCGTGGTATCTTCCGATACGGTGGTTACAGCGGTATAGCTTTCGGGCTGGCTGCTTTGGCCGCCCGGAGCACCGTCCGGTCCGCCCCCCTGCTGCCCCGAAGGCATGGCAGGCGGCGTGCCGTCGGGTTGCGCCTCGCCGATTGCCGACAGGGATACGAGACAAAGAACCAATGCTGTAAGAATACTCAGTAATTTCCTCATTCTGTGCACCTCCCTGATGCTGGTTACAGGATAGATGGTCAATCTTACCGGCCGGTGAAAATTCGGTGAAAGAAAAGGGAACCCTGGCTGACAGTTGTACGGTGCGGATGAACTATGCTTTCTGACGTAATAATACCATATTTGGGACGTGTTTGAATATTTTGTGCACGACAAATCCCTGCGCTTTCGTTTATAATGGCACCGACAGCAGCTAAAAACTGAAGAGGGCGGTGTCCCCATGGCGTTCATCGAAGTGGCGGGCCTGAAAAAGACATTTGAATACACCAAAAAGGAAGAGGGCATGAAAGCCTCCTTTCGCAGCCTGTTCCATCGGGAAAAGCTGTACAAGGAGGCTGTGAAGGGGATCGACTTTTCGCTGGAGAAGGGCGAAATGGTCGGCTTTCTGGGCCC
>JAEWYP010000085.1 GCA_023395615.1 Bacillota bacterium | reverse complement strand
GAAACCAAACTGCTGCCGTGGAAGCTGTCGCTTGCGCCCTGGGGCTGCGATGCGGAAATCCTTTTTTCCGAGGCGGAAATCTGCGCGATTCTGGATCAGAACGGCGTGCTTGAGGTTACGTTTACGGGCGACGCGGAGGCGCGCGCGGTAGTTGTGTGCGGCGGCGAGCGCTTCGTGATCCGCGGCGAAGCTTGGCTGCCCGTGAGCCCGACCGCCCGGATGCGCGTGCTGCCACAGGAAACCGCGATCCGGGAATGCCCCATGCTGCCGGCAATGACGGCGCAAATCCCTTCCCGGATCAAAACCCGTGAAATCAGGGAAGTGGTTTCCGAACCGTTCCGGCTTCGGGATCACGCCCGCTTCCTCGGCGACGGGATTCGGCCCATGGAAGATGCGGGAATTTTTCGCGGCGACGTGTTTTACGAAACGGATACGGGCGATGATCGCCCGCTGTTGATTCGGCACGCGGCGGATTATGTATGGGCGGAACGCGGACAGGAACGCATGGCGGCCTTCAGCGACGGCGGCAGTATGCTGCTGGAGGGCGGGGCGGGACCGTGGAAATTGCGTGTGCAATCCTGGGGCCACAGCAATTTTGACGATATGCGCCAGCCTTCGCTCGTGATGGGCTCAAAAAAAGGAATCGAGGGAATGGTTCGCGTATTGGAACAACAGGAGATTACCGGGCTGTGGATGATTTATCCGGAGGGAAAATACGCCGCGCAGAACCGCCCCGAACTTCGCGAAACGGACCGTATCCTCGCCACCACCATCAACACCTGGAGTTTCCCCGTAACGCCCATGAAGGCGGATTTTGTCCGCAGGGTGTTTTTGCGCGGAGACTGCGACAGTTTCTGGCTCCATATGGACGCGGGCGACGCGCAGGTGCACGTTTGGGTGGATGGAGCCGACGCGGGCAGTTTTGCGTGCTCCGATCCCTGGCTGGACCTGACCGCGGTAACGAAGGCCGGGCAAAGCGCGGAACTGCGGCTGAACGTATCCCGCCGCTTTGGCCATATCCCGCTGGGGCGCGTTACGCTGGTCAGCGGTCAGCAAATCCGGCAGGCGCGGATGTACGGTTTCTCTGTTGACGACTGGCAGGCGATTCAACCGCAGCGCGCGGGTGAAATCACACCGCTTCCGATTACGCTGGAACCGGGAGAAGAACGCCTGCTGGTGCACATTTTGCCCGTCGGCGAAGCAAAGCCCCGCACACTGGTGCTGGAAGGGGAAGGGCTGGAAGCGACGCTGATCGCTCACCGCCACGTGGTTGGCCGTGTGCAGTTGCCAACGCCCGGATATCCCGAGGTCAAGGGCGGCAACGCAAGCCGCGTTTACCTGCCTGCCGAGTGGGCCGACGGAACCGTGGCCCTGCACCTGTGCCCGCTTGGGCGGGGCGCTGTGCTGAAAAGCCTGCGCTGGGAGGAAATCGTTACCTGAACGGAGGGGACGTATGGGGATCAAAGTACTCATCGCCGAGGACAGCCCGTCGATCCGGAAATGGTATGAGTATGCGCTGGGTTCAGTGAAAGACATAGAGATTTTGCCAATGGCGAGCAACGGATACGAGGCTGTTTCCTTTACCGCAATCCATCAGCCGGACGTTGTGATTATGGATATGGAGATGGAAAGCCGCGATGCGGGGATACAGGCCGGAGCGCAGATCCTGGCCATGCGGCCCGAGACGAAGATATTGATGCTGACGGTGTATGACGACGACGCGACCATCTTTCGCGCGTATGAAATGGGCGCGGTGGACTATCTGTTTAAGGATGCGCCTGTCGAGAAAATCATCGAGGCGATCCGGGACGCCTATCAGGGCACGTCGCCCATCCGCCAGGAAATCGCCCAGCGGATGCGCAGGGAGTTCTGCCGGCTGAAACACAACGAGAAATCACTGATTCAGGTGGCGAAGATGACGAGGCAGCTTTCCGACACGGAATGCGATATCGTCGCGATGCTGGCGGAGGGGCTAAGCCGCAAGGCAATCTGCGAGCGCCGCTATATCGAAATGAGCACGCTGAAAACGCATATCCGCAATATTATCCAGAAGATGCAGGTGAAAAACATCGCCGAACTGGTCGAGCTGGTACTGCGGGAAAACCTGCTGCCTTATTTGCAGATGTACAGCGGGCAGGGCACAGCCGCTTCGGAGGAGGGGACTCCTCCGAGCCCAAAACAGGATATCGAACCGGACGAATAGACCATACGTTTTATACGACGATCTGAGGGCGGCGGACGGAAACGTCTGCCGCCCTGCCTGTTTTGGATATTAATAATAAATTGACGATATCTGAAAATTGGGCTACACTGGAAATAATGAATTCGATCTATGTTGGTTTCAATTGATTGTGCGAAATGAAAAGATCACGAGGAGGGGTTATTTATGGAAGCGTTTCTGCAGGCGTATCAGGCGTGGATTATTGCGGGGGTAGTTGTGCTGGTTTTGTTGCTTCTCGTTGCCAACTACCGGAAAGTACCCCCCAATATCGCGCTTGTCATTTCCGGAGGCATTCGCCGCAGGTATAAGGTGAAGGACGAACAGGGTAAAATAACCGTTAAGAAATTCGGTTACCGGATTGTGCGGGGTGGAGCGACGCTGGTAATTCCCTTCTTTGAGCGTGTGGATAAATTGAACCTGGGGATCATGCAGGTAGACATCCGCACAACGCAGCCTGTGCCTTCTCAGGAGTTTATTTCTGTGGTGGTGGACGGCGTGGCGAACATCAAGATCGGTTCGGACGACGTGAGCATCGCCACGGCTGCGGAACAGTTTTTAAATTGGAAGCAGGAAGACATTTCCGCGATTGCCCAACAGGTGCTGGAAGGCAATATGCGTGAAATTATCGGACGGATGACGATTGCCGATCTGGTGCAAAACCGCGATAAATTCGCAACTGAAACCAGTCGGGCCGCCGCGATGGATATGGCCAACATGGGCCTGGAAATTATCAATCTGACCGTGCAGAACTTCGAGGATAAAGAAGGCGTCGTGGAAACGATGGCCACGAAGAATATTGTGGAAAAGGAACGCGACGCTCAGATTGCCAAGGCTGCGGCCGAGCAGCAGGGGCACAAAGCCTCGGTGGAAGCCGATGCGCTGATGGCTGAACAAACGAAGGACTTAAACCTGAAACAGGCCGAATTTAAAATCCAGGCGGATCGGGCTAAGGCGGATGCGGATATCGCCTACAACATCCAGCAGGAAGTGGCGCGTAAGAAGTTTGAACAGGAACGCGCTGACGCTGAAATGGTGAAGCTGCAAAAGCAGACCGATCTGGAACGCCAGCAGGTCGAAATACAGCGCCAGAAGCTGAACGTGGAAATCCGTGAAAAAGCGCAGGCGGAACGCGACGCCCGGATTGCGCAGGCGGAAGCCGATAAGGCCGAGCGGCAGGCAAAGGCGGACGCGGAGTACTACGCGGCCCAAAAGCAGGCGGAAGCGATCCTGCTGAAGGGAAAAGCTGACGCCGAGGCATTGGAGCTGAAGGCGAATGCCATGCAGAAGTACGGCGAAGCCGCCATGCTTGAAATGGTTGTGAACAAATTGCCGGATGTGGCGCGCGCGATCGGCGAACCGCTGGCACAGACCGAGAAAATTATCCTGTTTGGCGAAGGCGCCGCAACCGGCCTGACCCGGGATATGACAGGCTCCATGATGCAGAGTTTTGAAGCGATCAAAGCGGCTGTCGGTGTGGATATCCCCAAAATGCTGAAAGATATTTCAACGGGCGGGCTGGTGGGCCGTGACAGGGACGAAAAGTCGCCATCCGCACCTCCGGCAGAAGTATCCCCGGTGGAATCGTAAGGATCCGTGCGGGTTGAACATGCCGGCATCAGCAGCCGATTGGATGAGCGCTTATCGGATATGCAGAGCACGGCGCTGTGCCCGCCGGCTGAAAAACGAAAAGCAGAGAACGAAAACATGGGGTAAAAATCAACGGACCCGGCACGACGTGACGTTCGCGTCTGGTCCGTTGTTTCTGTGGCTCTTTCTTTATCCGTAAAAGAATTGGATCAACATCGTGCCGGAATCTTGAGCCATTATACCATAGAACGAACGTTTGAAAGCTTATGAATGCTTTTGTGCTGTCAACCTCCCGCAGCGATGGGACAAAGTACCTCATCTGTGACAGGACAGTAGAAGAACAGGAACCACAGGTAGCATTCGCAGACATTGGTATTGAAAGGCGTTCGGCGTTATGTTATACTCTACCTAAATCAATTTC
>JAEWYP010000066.1 GCA_023395615.1 Bacillota bacterium | reverse complement strand
AAAACGCCACGCTGTACAACGCGGGGGATGTGCTGAATTTTACCGGCGTTACCGTGCTTCGCGCGCGCGCGTTTGACCCCAGCGGAATGCTGCAGCCCAGCGAAGTGATGACCCAGACCTATCTGCTTAACCTCTACCATTCGTTCCCGATTGTCAACGTTGTGGCCGATCCGGACGCGTTGTGGAACGCGCAGAACGGCATGCTGACCATTGGAGACAACGTGGACAAGAGCAACGGCATTCCGTTTAAGAACACAGTTTACCGCGAGTTTGGCAAAGTGCCGCGCGAAGGGTATGTGGAAATGTACTTAAAAGACGGCACGCAGCTGCTCAATCAGGGCATGCAGTTCTCCTTGCAGGGACAAAACAGTCTGGACTTTCCGCAAAAGTCTTTCAAAGTGAAAGCTAAGGCAAAATACGGTTCCAAGTACTTTACGGCAAAACTTTTCGAGGATCGCCCCTTTACGGAATATAAAGGTTTTGTGCTTCGGATCAGTGGGAATGACAGCGCGTGGACACGTCTGATCGACGGCTTTCAGGGACGGCTGTTTGACCGTTTCAACGAAACGACACAAAACCCGTCTACAGTCATCCATCAGGCATGGAGGCCGGTTGCCGTTTACCTCAACGGTACGTACTGGGGCCATTACAACCTGCGGGAACGGGTGGATCGCTACTTTGTGGCCCAGCATGAGGGACTGTCTCTGGAGCAGGCCGACAATATGGATATTTTGGAAGGCAGCGGCTCGACCGATTACGGCTCAAATCAGGAGTACAAGGCGTTCATCAAAAAGGTTAAGACGCTATCTCCGGGCACGAATGATGAGGACCTGCAATATATACTGGATCGTATTGACGTCGACAATTATTTCGACTACATGGCTTTTGAAATGTTCTTCGGCAATTCCGACCCCGGCAATATTCGGTTTTACAAGCTGCAGGGAGAAGGAAACAGGTGGAGGTGGATTTTATACGATCTGGATTACGGCTTGTTTGACAGTGGTTTTAACAGTCCGTACGGCTACCTGAAGGAGAATGGCGCCGGAGATCAGCACATTAACAACACGCTGGTCCGTAAGCTTCTGGAAAACGGTAGTATGCGAGATCGTTTCTTAACGCGGTTGGGAGAGATTTTTAAGTACTTTACAACCGAAACCATGACCAGCGTGTTTAATAAGATGGTTGCTGAGATCGAACCTGAAATGCCCATGCATTTTAACCGCTGGGCGGAAGAAAATGATAAGGCTATTTCATATGATAACCCCACGACGCCGGAAGGCGCGTTGCGCTACTGGCATACCCGGCTGGACAGAACCCGTAATGTGCTCAAGAAACGGCCGACTTACTTCTACGAAATGGTGCAGAAGCAATTCCAGCTTACGGACGAACAGATGATTTCTTTCTTTGGGAATAAACCGTCCCTTCCTGCGGACGCAAAAGCGGATTATGTAGAAGGAGAAAAGTGGCAGTAAACGAACTTTGGCCTGTGCGCAAACTGAGGATCCATGACCGGGAACAGGGCGGGCTTATTTGTACGAAAATTTCTTACCGGGGACAGGGGAAGTATCTTTCCAATTCTGCTGTGATCTGTTATAATCAGGTTGAACTTCGTTGTGCAAGGATGCACCGAAAATTGCAAGGAGGGAACCTGGCATGAAAAAGGTCATTTCTATCCTTTTGGCACTGGCGCTCGTACTGAGCCTCTGCACCTTCGCGGTTGCCGAGGGCACTTATGAAATCGCGCTGGTTACCGAC
This sequence comes from Bacillota bacterium, assembly GCA_023395615.1. GTDB lineage: Bacteria > Bacillota > Clostridia > Christensenellales > Aristaeellaceae > CAXXOK01. The sequence goes on along the minus strand of JAEWYP010000066.1, from coordinate 25,370 downwards.
GTGGGCAACATCGACGACCATAGCTTCAACCAGTCCACCTGGGAGGGCGTAAAAGCTTTCGCGGAAGACAAAGGCATTACGTATAACTACTATCGTCCGTCGGAAGACAGCGACGAAGCGCGTGTGGAAAGCATGAAGAGCGCGATCGACAAGGGCGCCAAGACCATCGTGTGCCCGGGCTATCTGTTCGCGTCCAGCGCGGCGACAGTTGCCACGCAGTATCCCGATGTAAACATCCTGCTGATCGATACCGCTCCCGACAGCGAAACCCCGCTGACGAACGTCTACTCCATCCTGTATCAGGAAGAGCAGAGCGGCTTCTTCGCGGGTTACGCGGCTGTGAAAGACGGCTACAAGAAACTGGGCTTCCTGGGCGGCATGGCGGTTCCCGCTGTGGTTCGCTATGGCTACGGTTTCGTGCAGGGCGCCGATGCGGCTGCGACCGAAATGGGCCTGACTGACGTACAGGTGAAGTACTGGTACAGCGACAGCTTCGCGCCCACCGATGATATCAAAATCAAGATGGACGGCTGGTACACCGAAGGCACCGAAGTGGTATTTGCCTGCGGCGGCGGCATCTACTTAAGCGCGATTGCGGCGGCCGAAGCGGCCAATGGCAAGGTAATCGGCGTGGACGTGGACCAGGCGCTGGACAGCGACCTGATCATCACCTCCGCTATGAAGAACCTGAAGAACTCCGTTGTGCTGGCGCTGACCAAGCTGTATGACAATGGCGGCAGCTGGGGCGATCTGGGCGGCACCACCGCTACCCTGGGCGCGGCTGACGATTGCACCGGCCTGCCCACCGCGGAAGGTTCCTGGCGCTTTAAGACCTTCACCGTTGATGAGTACAACGCGATCTTTGCCAAGGTAAAGAGCGGCGAAATCGTTGTGAGCAACGATATCGACAATCAGCCGACTGTGAAGACGATCACTGTGGATTATCAGAACTAACGGTTTTATCCGGTGTCCGAGGGGGAGGATAACGCCTCCCCCTCGCTCCCGGTTCGCCGTATCGCGTAAGCGTGCGGCAGAGTGGCAGCTTGAGTCGTTCCATTGGATCGGAACGGCGTCGGATGAAGCGGCTAACGCCAAATCCGCCTTGCTATCCATCGCTGCGGCGCGCGCGCTGGGAATGGGCTAGGCGTATGCTTAGCCTTTTTCTCGTTTTTCCTACTATATATACCGGACTGAGATATGGACGCTGAGGAACGCGGTTTTACCAGCGTTTATATGTCAATTCAGTACCCATGCAAAGGGATGAGGAGATTGCCCATGAGCGAGTATGTTATCGAAATGCTCCACATTACCAAGAAGTTTCCCGGGATTATCGCCAACGACGACATCACCTTGCAACTGAAAAAAGGTGAGATCCACGCGCTGCTTGGTGAAAACGGTGCGGGGAAAAGCACGCTGATGAGCGTGCTGTTTGGCCTTTATCAGCCGGAATCGGGCGAAATCAAAAAGGATGGGGAAGTTGTGAAGATCAACGACCCCAATGACGCCAACCGCCTGCACATCGGCATGGTACACCAGCATTTTAAGCTGGTGGAAGTTTTTACGGTACTGGATAACATTATCCTTGGGGTGGAACAGACAAAGAACGGTTTTCTTCAGAAAAGGGAAGCCCGCCGCAAGGTGATGGAACTCAGCACGAAATATGGCTTGCAGGTAGACCCGGACGCAATGATTGAGGATATTAGCGTCGGAATGCAGCAACGGGTAGAGATTCTGAAGATGCTGTACCGTGATAATGACATCCTGATTTTTGACGAACCGACCGCAGTACTGACTCCGCAGGAGATTGACGAGTTGATGCAAATTATGCGCAACTTTGCCAACGAAGGGAAAAGCATCCTGTTTATTACCCATAAGCTGAATGAAATCATGGCTGTGGCGGATCGGGTTACAGTGCTGCGGAAAGGCAAAGGGATCGATACGCTGAACGTTGCGGATACCAATGTGGACCAGCTCGCGGAGATGATGGTCGGCCGAAAAGTGAATTTCAACATTGATAAAGCACCCTGCAAGGCAGGCGCACCTGCGCTTACGGTGCGTAATCTGGTTGTGGGCGACAAACGCCATGTGAAAAAGAAGGTAAACGATGTGTCTTTCCGCGTGCATCGCGGAGAGATTGTCGGCATCGCCGGCATCGACGGCAATGGTCAAAGCGAACTGGTCTATGCGCTGACAGGCCTGATGAAGCCGGAAAGCGGATCCATTTTTATCGGTGATAAAGAGGTATCCCGTAACACGATTCGGGAACGCAACGATATGGGCCTGTCCCACATCCCGGAAGATCGCCATAAATACGGCCTCGTATTGGATTACACGCTGGCGGAGAACCTGATTTTAAAAAATTACTACCGCCCGCAGTTCCAAAACCATGGATTTCTCCGGTTTGATGAGATGTACCGTTACAGCGAGGACTTAATCCATCGATATGATATCCGCTCCGGGCAGGGGAGCGCAACCGTTACCCGCAGCATGAGCGGCGGAAACCAGCAAAAAGCGATTGTGGCGCGGGAACTGAACCTGCAACCGGAAGTGCTGATTGCAGTACAACCGACACGCGGGCTGGATGTGGGCGCGATCGAGTACATTCATAAACAGATTGTAGCGGCACGGGATGACCAGAAAGCGGTGCTGCTGGTATCGCTGGAACTGGATGAGGTAATGAGCCTGAGCGACCGGATTTTGGTGATGTACGAAGGCGAGATTGTTGCGGAAGTGGATGGCAAGTCCGCGACGGCGCATGAACTGGGGCTGTATATGTCCGGCGCTAACCGCCAGACGCATATGGAGGTGGAGGCATGAAGAACCGCAGGAACCGTACCGGTATTATTAACGGTACGGCATCGCTGATTTCGATTATCCTGGGGCTGCTGTTCGGTCTTCTGCTGCTGTTTATTTTTAACCCCTCGTTTGCCATCACCGGGTTTGATAACCTGATGACCACAGGGATTGCCTCCAGCGAAAAACTTGCCAAGGTGTTTTACCAGAGCGCGCCGCTGCTGATGACGGGTTTGGCGGTTGCGTTTGCGTTTAAAACCGGACTGTTTAACATCGGAGCGACAGGGCAATACACGCTGGGCGCTTTCTTCGCGCTGGTAGGGGTTGTGCAGTTCCGCCTGCCCTGGTGGATGGGCCTTGTGCTGGCGATGGTCGGCGGCGCGCTGCTGGGATCGATCCCCGGTATCTGCAAGGCGCTGTTCAACGTAAACGAAGTTATTACTTCCATTATGTTCAACTGGATTGCTCTTTTCGTCGTAAACCTGAGTATCAATAATATGCCGCTGATGCTTGCCAATGCCTGGGGTGCGATTAATAAAGACCGTACCGCGGCGCTTACCAGCGGAAAATTTATGGCCTATAACCCAAATGCGACAATCCCGAAGGCCGGCTTGGATCAGCTTTTTGGCTCCAACTACATCAATCTGGGCGTAGTCATAGCGATTCTGATTGCGGTCGTGATTTGGGTGGTAATGAACCGCACCACGTTCGGCTACGAGCTGAAAGCCTGCGGATATAACCGCCATGCCAGCAACTACGCCGGGATTGACGCGAAGCGAAATATTATCCTGTCCATGACGATTTCGGGCGCTCTCGCAGGGATTGGCGGCGGGCTGTACTACTTAAGCGGGACCGCGCAGTACACGCTGGTGAAAAGCCTGCTCGGGATGGGCTTTAACGGCATCCCGGTTGCTTTGCTGGCCAGTTCCAATCCTATTGGTACTATCTTCAGCGCTCTCTTTATCAGCTATATTCAGGTGGGCGGCGACGCGCTGCAGCCGGAATACTCCCGTGAGATCATTGATATTATCATTGCGACGATCATCTACCTCAGCGCTTTCGCCCTGCTGATGCGCGGTTGGATTGGCAAATTGTTCATCCGAAACCAGACGGAGAACATCAACGCGGAAGACGATCAGCCTTCGGAGATCGAAGCGAAGTCTGTTAAGAAGGAGGAGACGTTGAAATGACTGCCAATGTAATTGCGGATATCCTCAGCGGTACAGTTCTGTTCGCGGTACCGTTGCTGTTGGTGGCGCTGGGCGGTATGTTTTCAGAACGCAGCGGTATCATCAACATCGCGCTGGAAGGGATTATGGTGATCGGCGCGTTGTTCAGCTGCCTGTTCCTGCGTATGGTGGACGCCAGCGGTTTTGGCCCGGCGCATCCGCAGCTAAGCGTGTTGATTGCGATTTTGGTTGCCGCTTTCTCCGGTGTAATTTTCAGCCTACTGCTGGCTTTTGCCTCGATACGGCTGAAAGCGGATCAGACGATCGGCGGCACGGCGCTCAACATGCTGGCACCTGCTTTTGCGATTGTGCTGACCTGGGCCATTCAGGGGCAGGGCCAAACGACCATCCTGATTCCCAACTGGGTGCGAATCACCCAGGAAAACTTCGGTATGGCGGCCGGAAACGGCTTTCTGGAACGGTTTATCTTTAAGAGTCTGTTTCTGTCTACCCCAATTGCGTTTCTCCTGCTGATTGTAGCCATCATCGTGCTGTATAAAACACGCCTTGGGCTGCGCCTGCGCGCGTGCGGGGAACATCCGCAAGCGGCGGACAGCGTGGGTATCAATGTGTATAAGATGCGTTATCTGGGCGTATCCATTTCCGGATTTTTGGGCGGAATCGGCGGATTTGCCTTTACGGTAGCGGCCGGGTCGGGCTTCCAGAGCAGCGTGGCAGGTTACGGCTTCCTTGCGCTGGCAGTAATGATCTTCGGCAACTGGAAACCGCTGAACATTCTGGGCGCCAGCCTGTTTTTCGCCCTGTTTAAAATTGTGGGTTCCTATGCGGGCTCTATTCCGTTCCTTCCGCATTTTGAAGGGGTGAAGAGTTCGGAATATATCTACCTGATGTTGCCCTATATTGTTACGATGATTGTTCTGATTTTGACCAGCAAGAAGAGCCGTGCGCCTAAATCGGAAGGCATTCCGTATGATAAAGGCGGCCGTTAGATCAAAATCGGGATCAGCTTTCGAAAAATATACGAAATTTCCCGTATCTGCCGCATAGCAGCCGCATAGCAGCCGTAACAGGAAGAATGGTCATTTGCCTGGCATGTACGATACCACTCTTGCAGTGCCTGTCAGGCATGACCACGCCCCATGAATCGAATGGATCCTCCGGCACATCCCTTAACAACGCGCGAGTTTTCTCGTACGTTGTTGCCATGAAAGGAGAAAATGGATGATCGAATTGAATGTATGGTTGGAACAGTATCGGAAAACCGTAGAAGAAGTTTTTGGAACAAGGATCGTCTGCATTGGACTACAGGGCAGCTATGGACGCGGTGAGGCAAACCCGGAGAGCGACCTTGATATGGTGCTGATTCTGGATACGCTGAGCATGGACGACCTGCGGCTTTATCACAGAGCGGCAGAACGTTTATCGGAGCGGGACAAACTGTGCGGTTTTGTCTGCGGCAAGGCGGAACTGCTGGCCTGGGACAAGGCCGACGCACTGTCACTTTATCAGGACACGACACCGATTGTTGGTGATCTAGAGTTTTTACGCCCGCTTTTTACTGCGGAAGACCTGATACGCAATATTTTGACGGCAGCGTGCGGCCTCTATCACGCTTGCTGCCACCATTTTCTTTTTGGACATTCACAAACATTTCTTTATGATATGCGGAAGCCCGTGTTCTTTTTGTTGCGGTCGGAATACGAATACCGTACGGGGCAGCGGGTTCGCAGACGTGAGGAGTTGTGGACAAAATTGGACACAGAGCGCCGTTTTCTGCTTGAGCCGGAGGGCGAAACAGAAGAAAATCTGAGCCGACTCTTTACATGGGCAGGACAATTAATCCGAGAATTGGGCGGTATTCCGAAGAAAGACGATTGACCGGAGAAAAAATACAGTGAGTGAACCTTGCCTGATCGCGAGTTTTGTTCATCACAATGCAGGGAAGTAATCATTAATCACTTCGCGGCTGCCAAAGCAGAGCGCCACAGATTTAAGTGAGAAAAGGATTGATTCATCGCTTCCTTAGGGCAATCTGTTCAGAAAACGGCCAACCTCAGCCCAGGCTTCTCGGCTTTCCACAACCAGGTCCAGCGCCCCCTGGAAAACATGGAACATACCTTTATAGACGGTCAGTGTGCAGTCAACGCCGTTAGCAATAGCGTTGTCATATACCATCTGGCTGTCGCTCAACAACACTTCAATACTGCCTGCCTGAAGCAACATCGGGGGAAAACCGGCGTAATCTCCAAAAGAGGGAGAAAGATAGGGAGCGGTCGCATCCAGCCCATCCGGGTAAGTGGTATTCACACCGACCGCCTGCCCGTGGTAGTCTTCTTCATCAATGCCAAAGGAAGGGTCAATCGTTGCGTTATCATAATGTGATGGGCCGGAGTTGCTTAAATCCGCCCAGGGGGACATACATACAAAACCTTCCGGCATAGGCTGGTTCATATCCCGCAGATGCAAGCCGAGGGAAAGCGCAAGGTTCCCGCCTGCACTGTCTCCGGCAACGACCACGGTGCCTGGAGCATACCCAAGCGTACCGGTCAGATAGCGCCACGCGTCGAGGGTATCATTCTGCTGGCAGGGATAGGGATATTCAGGCGCAAGCCGGTAATCCAGCGTAGCGACCAGACAGTCCCCGAAAAGCTGGCTGTACTTCAGCGCAAACTGCCGATACATATCGTTCATTCCGGATACGAACGCACCGCCATGCAGCTGTAAAACCGCATGTTTGCTCTGCGAGCCGGTTTTTAGCAGCAGCTCCAGTTGCGAATTGCTCAGGTGTACCGCACGCAACTCATATCCCTCCGGCGGCGTCCATCCGGAATCCGTTAACAGGGCGGTACCCAGCTTCTGCTCCTTTTCCGGCAGACGGGTAAAGGTTCGCACAGCGCCGCTGCCGACTTGCGCCATCAGAGATACGTCCCACAGGGGGCGAGAAGCGTACAGGCCGATGAAGGCGATCAGGTAGGCTCCGGCAACGCATAACACGATCCGCCAGCCCTGCCAGAACGGTTTTCGGCGCAGCCAGAAAAGAAGATAGAACGAAAATGCCGCCGTCAGCCAGCCGTACCATCTTGCCCGCATCACTGCGAGGCCAAAAAATACCGGCAGGAAAATCAGCAGCATGCCGATTGTAAAAAGAAGATGGGGCCTCGGTTTGGCAGGCGTTTGCAAAGCGAACCTCCTCAGGCTTTTCCGTCAGGCAGGTAAACGATCAGCGAATTATGTGCCTTCAGCCAGGCACGTCGGGTTTTGTAATCCGGCAGACAGCGCTGCACCTGCGCCCAGAAGGCAGGCGAATGATTAGGCTGCGGAATATGGCACAGTTCGTGCAGTATCACATAATCGATCATTTCGGGAGGGCACAGGATCAACGCACGGTTCAGGTTGATGTTGCCACGGCCGCTCATGCTGCCCCAGCGGCCTTTTGCGCGGGTAAGGCGAAAGTGGGGTGAAGGAAAACCGTATTGCTGGGCAAGAAGAGTGACGCGAGCCGATAATTCCTTGCGGGCTTGCGTTTCCAGCCAGCGAACAATAGGAACCGTGCCCTGCTGAGATGATGTAATTGGTAAAAAAAGAATATCTCCGCGTAATGTGGCGCGTGACGTGTTCACGTACTGTAAAGTAATGGAGCGACCTAAGTACGGAAAGGTAGCGCCATGAGAGGCGGACAGCGTTTCACGTGCCGGAAGTTCCGCCATATGAATGCGTGCCTGATCAATCCAACGCCGCTTGTCCGACAGAAAGGAATCAATTTGGTTCTGAGACGCCCACACGGGGGCGCGAACGAGGAGCTGTCCATCACGATCCACACTGATCGCAAGTGTTTTTCGTGTGGAACGGATCAGTTCGTAGCGAAGCGGTTCCATGCTCAATCAAAATTGATGCCCGGATACAGGCATGCAGTACGGATGAACGTGGCCCTGCAGCTTTGCGCCAACCTGCACTGGGGTACGTTTCGACGGATCACATCCGCCTCGAACGTGGTAACGCCGCGTTCCGTCAGCAGATTCATGCCGGCCGCGATCAGCGTTTTGCCGATGCCGAGCCTGCGATAGTTAGGCATCACATACAGACCGAACAGTTTGGCGGTGTCACCGGAACCGGTAAACGCCGCTTCGCCAACAATTTCGGGGCCGCGTGAGATATACAGTGCGATAAAGTGGGGCAGGCTCATATATCGTTGTAACATTGGCTGTTGCAGTGCATCCAGCCGGTAGGTGTTCATCCGCATTAAAAACGCGGTTTGTTCCAGTTGCTTTTGCAGCGGAACCAGCCCCATCTCGTATCCCATGGGGGCGCTGGGTTTGGCGTTAGGTGCGAAAATACGGACGACATCCAATGCGTCATCGGCGGCAAAACCGCTTTCCCGGTAAAACGACAGCATGGCTGCATCCTGCATGCCTACCTGCGCAAAAACACGCGCTTTTAAATTTGGCGTTTGCTGACGCAGCTGCACGGCTCGGGCCAGCAATGCGCCTAAAAGCATATCCAGCCCCGGGCCTTTGGAATACAAGTTAAGATAAATATTCACCGGTCTTTCCGGGAAAAGATACGGATGATAGGTTTGAACAAGGTATCCTTCCGCGACGGTCGTGTTGGAACTGTCCGCCACCAGAAACACGTTTTCCGGAGGCAAGCCGTTCGTGGTTTGCGCCGGGTGAAAAACCTGCATAGACGCGATCGTCCTTTCCAAGGGCGCCCAATGGATCGGCCCTTATGAGGTAAACGTTTTGGCAACGAGTTCATTTTACGCCGAAACGGTGACGGATGCAACCTATTTTCTGCCCGGAGTAAAGGGAAGACGGATTTGCGTTATCGGCAGAACCGATCCACATAGGCATCCAGACATTTGCGGATCACATCCTGCGCATCCTGTGCGCCGCGCAGTTCATCCACAACCGTTTCTTTTCCTTCCAGGCTCTTGTAGACGGAGAAAAAGTGGGACATCTCAGAGAAAATATGCGCCGGGAGTTCGCTTACATCATGGTATCCGTTATAAGTTGGGTCCTTAAACGGGATGGCAATGATCTTCTCGTCCAGATGCCCCTGATCCATCATCGTGATTACGCCGATCGGATAACAGCGAACCAGACTCATCGGCTGAATCACTTCGCTACAGAGAATCAGCACATCCAGCGGGTCGTTATCGTCTGCGTAGGTACGCGGAATGAGGCCATAGCTACTCGGGTAATGCGTGGAAGTGTACAGAATTCGATCCAGAATCAGAAGGCCGGTCTCTTTATCCAGCTCATATTTCTTCTTGCTGCCTTTTTCAATCTCCACACAGGCGATAAAATCGGTCGGAGTAACGCGCGAGGGGGAAATGTCGTGCCAGATATTCGTCATAGGGCGCCTCCTCTCTTTTGCCTGTTTATTGTAACAAGCACTGCCGGGATTGTAAAGAACAGCATCCCGTTTTGTGTTATAATGGTTTCGTTCCGGACGGAAATGCCCGGTAACGTTTAAGAAAGGTGGTAGTAATGAATGAAAAAGACATTACTCGCGCTGCTTTGTCTGCTGATGGCGCTTTCGCTGGCAGGCTGCGCAACAGTCAACAGCGAGAATAGTTTTCAAAGCCAGGCGCCCGACACAGCGGTTGCTACACAGGAGGCTGCCCAAACAGATGCGCCGCAGCAGCAGACAGTGAATAGCGATATACCGGTTGAAAACACGGATGCCCCCGTGCAGGAAACGGCAGCGCCCGGATACAACGGCTAACGATGCGTTATCGGGTAAGGAGGAGGACACATGAAGGTTTTATTACTGAATGGAAGCCCCCACGAACACGGAACCACACGGCGCGCACTGGACGAAATGATTAAAATTTTCGCAGACAATGGGGTGAAAGCGGAAATTGTTACAGTTGGCAATAAAGCGATCCGCGGTTGCATTGCCTGTAACCGTTGCGACGGTCGCTGCCGCGCCTTTGACGACGAGGTAAACGCTACACTTGAGAAGATGGAAACATCGGACGCGCTGGTGATTGCTTCTCCGGTCTACTTCGCCTCACCGAACGGTACGTTGATATCCTTTCTGGACAGGATGTTTTACGCGGGCGACGGAGACGCCGTTTTTGCGGGGAAACCTGCCGCGTGCGTTGTGACCGCTCGTCGTGCCGGCACGACGGCCAGTCTGGAAGCCCTTTATAAGTACCCGATGATTAACGGCATGCCTGTCGTATCTTCCAGTTACTGGCCAATGGTGCATGGCTCCAACCCAACGCAGGCAGAAGAAGACGCGGAAGGGATGCAGGTTCTTCGCAATTTGGCGCATAATTTGGTTTGGATGATGCGCTGTATCGAGCAGGGACGTCAAAATGGGATTCCATTTCCGGCAGGGGAAGCTCCGGGATGCCGCACGGACTTTATCAGAACCTGAAAAAAGCGCCCTCGTTTTCGAGGGCGCCGAGACCGTCAACAAAGTGGACTTCGTCACTTTTTTGAGTTACGGGTCTGTTTGCGGCCAAGCCGCAAACTCCCCGCTCACCCGACAAAGCCGGGCGATACGAATTGAATCAGAGGGCTTCGGCCCTCCGATACCACCGGAAAACGCAGGCTTTTCGACGGCCTGTGCGCCCCCCGTTTTCAGGGGGCGCCGATTTACGGAGAACAGATTTACAGCAATCCGCTTACGGTGCGGGCTACGGTAGCAGCAGCCTGAGGCGCATCGGCCAGAACGCCCGTCGCCTGCAGGAAGATGACCAGAATACCCAGCAGCGCCACATAAAGCGCGAACCAGTTGAGCGATATCTTTGTGATAATCTTCAGCATAAAGCGAATGGCTAAGTAGCCACTGAGCCCCGCGACGACTACGCCGACGACAACGGATATTATATCGCCGGACTGAGCCTGAGACAGTGCGCCGGCTTTGTATGCGTCGTATCCCTCGCTTAAAAAGCTGGCCAGAATGGCGGGCATGCTCATCATGAAGCTGAATTTGGCCGCGCTTTCACGATCCAGGCGGGAAGCGACGCCACCAAAGATGGTAGAACCGCTACGGCTGACACCCGGAAGCATCCCGACGACCTGCATGCAACCCATGGTAATCGCGTGCTGAATGCCCACCTTGTCGGTTACCAACTGGCGCTGTTCATTGCGTGTCGCCAGCCATTGCGTCAGCATCAGCAGTAAGCCGGTCAGCAGAAAACTGACGCCCAGCAGACCGTTGTGGGTTTCCAGATAATCCAGCTGATCGCCAAGCAGTAACTTAGCAATCAGAGCCGGCAGTGAAGCGATAATCAGCAACAAAAGAGTGGGATTTTTTACGGGGTGGCGCAGCATGGCAATCCAGTCGCGCCAGAAAACCACCAGCACGGCGACCAGTGTGCCCATATGCAGCAGGATGTTAAAGAGCAACTGATTTTCAAACCCGGTTTGGAATAGTGCCTGAAAAAGGTTGAGATGCCCACTGGAAGAGATGGGCAGGAACTCGGCTAACCCCTGGATCAGGCCCAGAAACGCTGCAAGCAGGACTTTCATGGATCAACGTCCTTTCCTGTATGGATCAATCTCGCATAGTATACACCAGAACCCGTGGCTTTGTCACGACCCGGCTGTGTTTTTAGCCGTGGATGTAACCGTTTTACAATTTCGCATTTCGGGAGGAACAGAATGATTCAAAAAATCGTAGCCATTATTTTCACTCTCCTGATGCTTGTTCATTATCCGTCCGCCCGTGCGGAAACGGCGAAGGAATCGCCACAGCCAGAAGTGAAGGCATTCTTTCTGAATGTTGGCAAGGCGGACGCGGCACTGTTTTCACTGGACGGCAAGTGGTTTCTGGTGGATACCGGCACCAAGGACAGTGCGGATATGATGATTGGCATGCTGGAAAATTACGGCGTAAAACAACTGGACGGCATTCTGATTACTCACACCGACAAGGACCATGTGGGTGGCCTGAAACCCCTGCTAAAGAGCGGTATGCCCGTTGCTATGCTGTATGCGCCCACATTTTCGGTGGACAGTGTGGAGGATCATCCCGTTTGGATAGCCGCGGAGAAATACGAGGTGCCGTTCCGCTGGTTAAACGCGGGAGACACCGTAACGGTAGATAACGCCATCAGCTTTGCGGTGCTTGGGCCGATCAGCCGGGACGAGGAAACGGAAAACAATAATTCGCTGGTTCTGCGGCTGAAAACACCGCAGGGGGACATGCTGTTAGCCGGTGACATGGAATTGACGGAAGAAAAGGAACTGTTGGCCGCAGGGGTAGTGCAACCTGCGGCGGTATTGAAAGTGGGCCATCACGGAGCGGACGACGCAAGCGGTGAGCCTTTTCTATACACGGTTAAGCCTCAAATTGCAGTGATCTCTACCGATCCGGAAGAAGATGATCGCACGCCTGATCCGAAGGTGATTCGGCGTCTGTGGAACATCGGAGCGGAAGTATATTCCACCTATCAGGCTGGTTGTTGTGTGGAGGTTACCCTGCGGGACGGTAACGCGGTAGGGCGGCTGGTAAACGATCCTGCCCGATAAATATCATATCGTATACTTGGATACGACATCATGTGAAAAAGCGCGGCAAACCGTTTTGGTCTGCCGCGCTTTTATAAGCTGGTTACTCAGCAAGGTTTGCAACGATACCCAACAAGCCTGGGCCGGTATGAATGGCCAGTACCGGACTGACTGGACGGATGAAGCTGGAAGCAATGCTTAATGACTGTTTCAGTTTTTCCAGCAGACTTTCCGCCTCTTCCTCCGCCTGCCCGTGAACCACAGTAAGGTTGATACGGTTCTTACCGAAGCGACGAACTACCTCCTGCGCCATGGTTTCCACCGCAGCTTTATAACCGCGTGCTTTGGACAGCGTCTGGTAGACGCCCTCATCGTTTATATAAATAATCGGCTTAATCTGCAGCAGGCTGCCGACCACGCCCTCCACAAGGCCGATGCGTCCGCCCTTGCGAAGATACTCCAGCGTGCGGATCACAAACATGCCCAGTTGGGAGGAACGAACCCGTTTCGCTTTCTCCACCGCCGTATCGGGATCGTCTCCCGCTTCCAGCGATTCGGCGGCGGCAAGCACCATCAGGCCCAGTCCTGTAGAGAGGGTGAGGGAATCCACAACCCGGATATTCATTCGGTCCCGATAATCATCCGCGATCATTCGCACCATGTTGAACGTACCGCTTAACCCCGAAGAAATGCAGATGTGTACGATGTCGGTAATTCCCTCGGCGGCCAGACGGTCATATAAACCGCTTACATCCTCCGGCAGGGGAAGGCTTGTTTTTGGCAGCTCCGATTTCAGCAGTTCGTAAAGTTGCTCCTGGCTTAACTCAACCCGATCGCGGTATTCCGCGTTCTGGCATACAATTCGCAGCGAAACCATATGGATATGGTGCTGTTCCAGTTGCGCATCGCTCAGATCACAGGAGGAATCCGTTACGATAGCGATTTTGGACAGATCAGACATACGCGTGCTCCTCCTCAAACGTGTCGGATGTATCCGACATCCATTTTATTATAACACTTCACAGCGCGTCGTCAACGACGAGGGAATGTTTCGGGAGAAGGTTTCACGATTTGTTCACGTTTTTGCTGTAACGAAAGTCACAACTTACTTCCTTCGGTTGACAAAGCGGTTACAGGCGGTTACTATTTAACATGGTTTTTTATGGGTTTCAGGATAAAACACATCGGAGGCGAAGCGGCGGATGATATCCAATGTAATGGGAACAACCGGGAGCCGCATACGGTGCAATCGAATCATAGGGGCAGTGGGGATCGCCATTCTCCTTGCGGTTCTTACGCTTCTTCCTGGCTTTTCACAAGCTAATGCCGCGGGCGATCAGGCAGTGATAACGGGCTCTGCCGGGGAAGCGGGCGGTGGGGTTAGCGTTGCGATTGCTTCCGTGGATACACAGCTTTCCACGCAAACGGCTCAGGACGGAAGCTTTACATTTTCCAATCTGGCCGCGGGCGATTACACCGTGTATGTGCCGCTGTATCAGGGCCGGAAACCCGCGGCGGATTCGCAGTGGCAGGTTTCGCAGAAGGGCGACATGCTGTGGCTTTCGATCACAGTAAAAGCCGGGGAAACCGCCAAATTGCCTGCGATACAGTACGCGGCCAGCGTGCCGGAGGGGCAGGCGGCGCAAATTGCAGTAGCCGCTTTTATGGACAGCAACCAGAACGGCACTCGCGGACCCTATGAACGCGCGATCGCGGGTGTGGTTTTCGAGGCGGTCGACGCTGCGGATGCGACCGGCGCCGCGGCAGCTACCGTGACGACCGATGCGAATGGAAGCGGCACGCTGGCTGGGTTAACGCCCGGACAGTATATGTTGCGCGTAACATTACCGGACGGTTACCTGTTTACCGTTGCGGTCGAAAAACAGAGCCTTGGTAACAGTTGCGTCAGCAATACCAACACGCTTACGGCTGTTTCATCGGCAATTACGCTTACAGCGGGTCAAACGGTGGAAGCGGGGGCGGGTGCGATACCGGTCGGGTCGTTCTCGGGTCGAGTGTGGAGTGATACCAACAACGACGGTATCATGCAGGCGGATGAACCCGGCGTTGCAGATGTTGGCCTGACGCTGACCGGTAACAGGACCGGCGCCAACTATACCTGCGTGTCGGATGCGAACGGGAACTATCGTTTCGACCTGCTTTTAGACGATACCTACAATTTTTCCGCAACCCTGCCGGACAGTTATCTGTTCGCCCGTTACTCACAAACGGGTGGAGATGCGCGCTCCGTATTTACAACCGACGGCATAACCGCAACCCGACAGTTTATCGTTACCGGCGCCCAGAACGTGACGGATAAAAACGTAGGCCTTGTGCAGAAGGCAACGCTTAGCGGTATTGCCTTTCTGGATGTGAACTACAACGGCGTATACGATCAGGGAGAACCTCCTTATGCGGGCGTTACGCTGGAAGTGATCAAAAACTCCAACGACAAGTCCATGGGTAAAGTTGTGACCGGAAAAGACGGCACCTATACGTTTACCACACTCCGGGGCGGGGATTATCGGCTGCGCGCCATTTTACCCAACGATGGCAGCATCTTTACGACTGTGCCCGCAACGCAGAATGATGTGACCAATCCCTTTACCGCCAAGGAAGGACGCCGCGAGAATACGATTCCGTCGGTTACGATCGCCAACGGCGCCACTACGCAGGTTTGCGTGGGAGTTGCCATGGGAGGAACCATCTCCGGCACTGTGTTTTTCGATAAAAAGTACGATGGCGTGCAGGATGGCGCGGACAACGCGGCATCCGGCGTAAAAATCCAGCTGGTAGACAGCCAGGGAAACCTTGCGGGGTCTACCGCAAGCAACGCGAACGGTCACTATACGCTGGAGGGTATTATGCCGGGCGAATATACGGTCCGGTTCCAGCGGAAGGACGGGTACGCATTTTCGCGCTACCGCCCGGATCAGGAGAACGGCAACGACGTAAGCACCCTGGCAAAAGATGGTTATGGCGAAACACAGCCCATCGCCGTAGCGATGGGGCAGACGATTGAACAGATCAACGCAGGGATGCTTCCCTCGTCCACTCTGACGGGCGTTTTCTTTAACGATTTGAACGATAACGGCCTTAGGGACGAGGGGGAAGGCGGCTTCACCGACGGAAGCGTACGGTTGCTTTCCGAGGACGGGGAAATCGACCTGACTTCGCCCGTTGCCGAGGATGGCACATATTTCTTCGACGGCGTGATGCCTGGCAACTATACGGTAACGTTCCTGCTGCCGGATCATGCGACGATCGCAAAAGTGGCCGATGGCGGAAATACACTGGATGCGCAGGGCAAGGAAAATGTGCTGAAGGGGCTTGCGGTGGAGGCGGGAAAAGCGTACGAAGCACCGCTGGTGGGCGCTGTTACGCTGGGTTCCTTTGAAGGAATCGCCTACCATGACCGGAACGGCAACGGTACCCGGGACGATGGAGAAGAAACCATGAGCGGGGTAACCGTAACCTGCACTCCCGCCGATTCGGCGCTTCAGGGCGGTCAGGCAGTAACGGAGGATGATGGCGCTTTCTCTATTACCGGGCTGAGACCCGGGCAATATACCCTGCGAATTCAACTTCCGGAAGAGTACATTTTCTCCGGCAACCTGACCAAAAGCGGGATAACGCTGAATACAACCGGCGACGCAAGTATCAGCTGCCCATGGACAGCGCTGGTCAACCGAGAAAGCAACATGATCGGGGCGGTGAAACCCGCGACGATTACGGCGTCCGTTTGGTTGGATGAAAACCGGAACGGAACGCACACGGAGGATGAGAGCTTCGTAAGCGGGTTGAAGTATGAGCTCTACGACGAGGGGGAAGAAGAGGTGGTGAAAACCGCCACTTCCGACCAGAATGGCGATCTGAAGCTGACCGATGTGCGCCCCGGAATTTATACGCTGCGGTTTACCCTGCCGGCGCAGGCACAGCCTGCGGAAGGCAAGAGTGACTTTACGCTGGACGGCTCCACACTCTCCCACAGCGGTATTACCGTGACCGAAGGGGAGACGGCCGCAAACCTGACCGGTGGGCTGGTTTCCTACACCAGTGTTGGCGGAACGATCATGCTGGACGAGAGCGGTACACATACGCCACAATCGGGTGTGGAAGTTGCGTTGTACGAGGGTGACGGAGATCAGCCACTGCAAACAACGGCGACGAACGAACAGGGTGTTTATCGTTTTGACGGGTTGTGGCCCGATACCTATCGGATTACGGTGAAGCAGCCCGACGGCACGATTTTCGTTCGCCCGGGGGACCCCAATTATCCGGACGGCGCATCCATCGTTGCCAAGTCGTCTGACGGGTTGGGTACAAGCGATCCATTCAGGATACAGATGGCGAAACATCAGCTGACGCTGAACGTGATCCTGATTAAACCTGCGCGGGTAGGCGATCAGGCCTGGCTGGATACCAACCAAAACGGCCTTCTGGACTACGGTGAACCAACGATTAACGGTGTAACGGTTGAGCTGCTCTCCGACGGCGTCGTGGCATACTCGACCAAAACGAACGAATGGGGATACTATGAATTCACTGATGTGTATCCGGGTACGTATACGTTGCATGCAAAGGCTTATCCGGCGCTGACGATCACAAAAACCATACCGAATCTTCGGCTCATTTCCAGCTGCCTTGTCAGTGGAGATGGCACCAGCGCGAAAAGCGATTCGTTCAGCGTGGAAAGCGGCACCAAGAATTTTGATTACGATCTGGGCTATCAGCTGCCGGAGGGCGCTACGATGCCTTCCGAAATTCAAACCGGTGCAGTGCAGCAATGGCCTGCGTCTGCGCCGGATGAGAAGTGATAGTATTTAAACTCAGGCAATCAGCCCCATAAACCACAAGGAACGCCCCGCCGCGGATTTCTTCCGCAACGGGGCGTTCCTTTCGCTGTCAGCATCTTTCACAGAATGGCGGATTCTTTCGCCCGGCATGATGTGCTCGGCACTCGTCGCAATGACCATGCCTGTGACACTTTGTGGGACAGGGGCAACAAAGACCAGCCTGTGAGACCTGAGAAGCGCAGATCACTCGAATATGGTTCTCCTTCAACAGGGCGGCCGCCAACCCGTCGCCATCGGTCAACGTGCCGGTAAAGGTGCCGTCGTATCTTGAACCGGACCCACAGGATGGGCTGCGATCCTGTAAAACAGCGCAGGAACAGCCCAATAGACGGGCGACGCGCAGTGCCTCATCAGCACCCTTTCGGTAGGCTTCGGTTACGTCTGCGCCTGAACGGGTGACTACGCGATCATTCTGTATTTCTGCAGGTTCACGCGGTGTTGCGAGCCCGCCGTAGATTTCCGGGCAAAAAGGCACCAATTCATGCTCTTTGGAAAGCGCTTTAACAGCATCGTTTGGCAAACTGCGACCATCATAACGGCAGGGCAGACCCAACAAACAGGAACTGACCAGAATCTTCATTCAACCCCTCCTTACCGTAAACATTATAGCATCAGTTCCGGGGAAATACCCTATATAGATCATACAGAAGACCTGTACGGGTTCGATTAGACTTTCTCAACTTGACACGTAGATAGGCCCGTGATATTCTTTACCTGTTTGGGGTTGTTTAATTGCTCCTTCAAATATAGATAGGGTATAGATAGGGCTCGATTTTTACCCGCAGGAGGCTACGCTTACGTCATGGAGGCAGGCATGAAGAAGCGATATTTGCTGTCGCAGGTAATAAAGACGGTTTTCCAGTGCCTACTGTATATTTCGCTGTTTTTAGCTTTCTTTTTACCACTGTCCACTACAAACCCGCAAATCATCAATATGAGCCGTACCGCGGCCACAACGATGGCTACTTTTACGGTTCTGTTATTGATCCTGACGTATGTTTACGGCGGATATGAACTTGGCATCAAAAAGGCGCGCTCGGTTTTCGCCTCGATTGTGATTACCATCCTCCTGACAGACATCATCACATATCTGCAGTTACAGATCATGAACGTTAACAAGGCGAACAACTCCCGCCTGATCCTGTTCGGGGGGGACTTTTGGCTGCTGCTGATCGCCATCCTGATCCAGATCAGCTTGATTTATCTGTTCGTCATGTTGGGTTACCGTATTTATTTCCGGATCAATCCGGCGGAGAAATGCTGCATTATTACCTCTTCACAGGAACAGGCGGAACATATCGCCCAAAAAATCGCCACATTCCGCCAGAAGTATAAATTGTGCGACGTGCTGCATTTTGAATGTGAAGATGTAGAACAGACAATATTGGACAACGACGTGGTATTTCTGGCGGGAATCCCCGACACGGAAGAAGCACAGCTAAAATCGTTCTGCTACCAGAACGGAAAAACAATCTATCTGCAGGCGGAACTGGAAGACGTGATGGCATCGTCTTCTCAGCAAAATGTAATTGATGATACGCTGTTTCTATATATCCACCGCACAGAACCTTCGCTGATGCAGCGGTGCGTAAAGCGTATTTCCGACATCGTAATCAGCCTGCTGGGGCTGATCGTGACCAGCCCACTGATGCTTCTGGCAACGCTGATGATTGCTTTTTCCCACAACGGTCCGATATTCTTTAAGCAAAAAAGAGCAACGATTGGCGGACGGGTGTTTAAAATTATCAAATTCCGCACGATGTATCAGGATGCGTGCGATGCCGCGGGACAATCCGCCTGTGAGGACGATGAGCGGATTACCAGGGTGGGTCGTTTTTTACGAAAATATCGGATCGACGAGCTGCCCCAACTTTTTAACGTGCTCAAAGGGGATATGAGCATCGTGGGCCCACGCCCGGAAATGTTAGAGAACGTAGACCGTTATACGCAGGAAGTACCGGAGTTTGAGTATCGCAAACAAATGAAAGCCGGGCTGACGGGTCTGGCGCAAATAGATGGAAAATACAACACCACCCCCCGGGATAAAGTCATTCTGGACCTGTTCTACATCGAGAACTTCTCTCTGATGCTGGATATGAAGATGATTCTTCGCACGATCACGATCTTTTTCCGCCGGGACAGCACGGAGGGTTTTTCTCCGGAGAAACAGATGATTTGCCCGCTGATGCGCACCAAGGCTCGGGCATTGAAAGAGTCGGTACCGATCAACACTCCCGCACGAGAGATAAAAAAGCAGACGGTAAAGAAGCCCGCTCCTCCTCCGGTTGATAAACCGGCAGAGTTTGTACGGGAAAACATTCCCAACGAAACAATCCTGGAGAGTACCAATCGCCTGGAAGAAGCGCTGCCTCGATGGGATGGAGAGACCGCGCCGAGCGGTCTGCAGGGAGAACCGCATCCGGAAAAGGACGGGTCGCCCGCTACGGAACTGCTGTCCGGCGCACATGCGGCGCTTTAAGATAGAGCTGGATGGAAAGGAAGAAGCAAATGGACAAAACGTTATTGATTCTTGCGGCTGGAATGGGGTCGCGCTATGGCGGCAACAAGCAGGTGGATGGGATGGGCCCGCATAACGAAATCCTGCTTGAGTATTCGATTTACGATGCTATTCAGGCCGGTTTTAACAAGGTAGTCTTTATTATCAAACATGAATTTGAAGAGCTGGTGCACCAGTTGATTGGCGATCAGCTCAGCCGTAAAGTGAAAGTGGAGTACGTCTTTCAGGAACCGGAAACCATGCCTGGCTGGTATTCCATTCCAGCAGGCCGTGTTAAACCGTTCGGCACCGTCCATGCCATGCTTTGTGCCAAGGATACGATCCATGAACCTTTTGCGGTTATCAATGCCGACGATTATTATGGCCGCGCGCCCTATGCGCTGATCAGCAAACGAATCGGCAGCCTGAAACCGGAACGGGAAGCCTGTATGGTCGGGTATTATCTGAAAAATACGGTCAGCGAGAACGGACATGTAACCCGCGGTGTCTGTGAAACCTCCGCGGAAGGCAAGCTGAAAAGTGTAACCGAAACTTATAAAATTCAGCCTTTCCCGGATGGGACGATCCGCGACACCAACGCCGATCCAAGCGGCGTAATCCTGAACCCAAACAGTCTGGTGAGCATGAATCTGTTTGGCTTTACCCCCTGGATTTTTGAAGCCGCGCAGAAGTACTTTGATCAATTCCTGCGGGGCCTGAAACCGGACGAGATGAAAGCGGAATACGTGCTGCCTGTATTGGTGGATCAACTGATGCACGAAGAGGGACTATCGGTTGACGTTCTCTCTACCGATGCCGTATGGTTTGGCGTAACGTATAAAGAAGACAAACCATATGTACAGGCCCAGTTGAAGAAGATGCATGATCAGGGTGTTTATCCGGAGAAGCTCTTCTGATCAGGTTCGGTTCGGGCGTATCAACCGCGACGCGCGGTGAAACGAATACAATCACAATCCAAGGAGGCACATCCATGACGATATTGTTAACCGGGGGCGCCGGTTTTATCGGATCCCATACCTATGTTGAACTGGTTAACGCGGGGCATGACGCGGTAATCGTGGACGATTTCTCCAACAGCTGTGAAGAAGTGATCACGAGGCTGGAGCAGATCACCGGAAAGCCTGTGAGCTGGCAGAAGGCCAATGTGTGCGATCTGGAAGCGATGAATCGGATTTTCGACCAGTATTCTTTCGACGCCGTGATCCATTTTGCCGGATTTAAGGCGGTGGGAGAAAGCGTTGCAAAACCGTTGGAATACTACCGCAACAATCTGGACAGCACGCTGACGCTATGCGAAGCGATGCGTGCGCATGGCGTGAAGCGTTTCGTCTTCAGCTCGTCCGCCACCGTGTACGGCACGGCACAAACCATGCCGCTTACGGAAACGATGCCGACCGGCTGCACCAACCCGTACGGCTGGACGAAATATATGATTGAGCGAATCCTTACCGATACCGCGACTGCCAACCCGGACTGGGCGGTTGCGCTGTTACGCTATTTTAACCCGATCGGGGCGCATGAAAGCGGCATGATTGGTGAAGACCCGGTTGGAATCCCCAACAACCTGATGCCCTATATTACACAGGTAGCAAGCGGAAAACTACCCTGCCTGCGTGTGTACGGTAACGATTACCCCACGCCGGATGGGACCGGGGTACGCGATTATATCCATGTGGTTGACCTGGCGCAAGGCCATGTTGCGGCATGCAGCTATCTGATGGAACACAAAGGCTGTGAGGTTATCAACCTTGGCACCGGCAGGGGTTACAGCGTTCTGGACCTGATTCAAACTTTTGAACGGGTTAATGGAGTAACGATTCCTTACGAAATAACCGAACGTCGCCCGGGCGACATAGCGGTATGCTATGCAGATGCGACGAAAGCGCGGGAGAAGCTGGGATGGACGGCGCATAAATCGCTGGATGATATGTGCCTGGATTCCTGGCGCTGGCAGAAGGGCAATCCGAACGGATACCACACGAAAGCCTGACGCATGGTTCTTCGAGAAGGTTCTACCGAAACATTCCGGAGCCGGAGCAAAATCCCCTCTTCGTTCTTCGAAGAGGGGATTCTATGTAAAAATGCTGAGGGGGTATCATTTACTCCACGGTAACGCTCTTTGCCAGATTGCGCGGCTTATCCACATCGCAACCGCGCGCTACAGCCATGCAGTAGGCAAACAACTGCAGGGGGATAACTGCCAGCAGGGGAGCCAGCAGATCGTCAGCGGCAGGTACCAGCACCAGTTCATCGGCTTCTCCGACTACCTGGTCGCGCAAATCCTCACGGCAGATGGCCAGCACATAGGCGCCGCGCGCTTTTACTTCGCGCAGATTGCTGAGGGTTTTATCCAGCAGGGCAGGCTGTGTAATCGTGGCGACGACCAGCCGACCTTCCTGTAAAAGCGCGATCGGGCCATGCTTCAGTTCCCCTGCGGCGTAAGCCTCGCTGAATACATAACTGACCTCTTTCAGCTTCAGAGCGGCTTCCATCGAAAGCGCGTAATCCAGCCCGCGACCAACAAAGAAAACATGTTTCTTGTTTACGGCGGTGGAGGCAAACCATTGCAATTTTTCTTCCGACAACAGCGCTTTTTCGGCCTTGGCGGGCAGGG
Organism: Bacillota bacterium; assembly: GCA_023395615.1. Lineage (GTDB taxonomy): Bacteria > Bacillota > Clostridia > Christensenellales > Aristaeellaceae > CAXXOK01. The sequence goes on along the minus strand of JAEWYP010000066.1, from coordinate 2,931 downwards.
CGCTCAGTTCTCTGCGCAGATGTTCCGCTTCTTCGGGGGCGAGGGTGCCCCGCATATCGCCAAGCGCCATAGCGATCAGAAGCATCATTTCCACCTGCGTCATATAGGCTTTGGTGCTGGCTACGGCGATTTCCGGCCCGGCGTAAGTGAAAAGGGTATTCGTGTCGCCTACCTCGCGCGCAATGCTGGAACCGACGACGTTACAAATAGCGAGTACTTTGGCTCCGCGGCGTTTGGCTTCGCGGAGTGCCGCCAGGGTATCCGCGGTTTCGCCACTCTGGGAAACGGCGATAAACAGTTCGTGTTCTCCAATAATGGGATCGCGATAGCGGTATTCGCTGGCAACGTCGGCCAATACCGGCACGCGGGCAAGTTTTTCGATTACATATTTGCCAAATACCCCCGCATGGTAGGCGGTACCGCAGGCGACAATGTTAATACGCCGCAATTCCCGTGCTTCCTCCGGCGTTACGGGCAGCCAGGGGTAAAGGTGGGGGTCTCCGTTGTTGCGGGGGGTAAAGGTGTTTTGCAAAGCGGTAGGCTGCTCGTGGATTTCTTTCAGCATATAATGAGCGTAACCGCCTTTTTCCGCGCTGCTGAGATCCCAGGTGACATGATAGATTTCCGGTTCCTGCGGTACACCGAATTGGTTATAGATCGAAATGCCATCCTCCGAGAGAACGGCCAGTTCCTTGTCCTTCAGAAATATGACATCCCGTGTGTGGCTCAGCAGGGCGGGAATATCGCTTGCGATAAAAGCTTCACCCTGCTTTGAGCCTACGACAAGCGGGCTTTCGTGACGCACACAGAATAACTTGCGGGGTTCGGCGTCGCAAAGAACGCCCAGGGCGTAGCTGCCTTCCAGCATCTGCATGGCTTTCAAAAGCGTAGCCTTCATGTCGCCGTCATATAAACTGCTTAGCAGATGGGCGACTACTTCGGTATCAGTCTGGGATACGAATATGCACCCCTGACTTTGCAGATGTCTGCGAAGTGCCTCGTGGTTTTCAATAATTCCATTGTGCACAACCGCGATGCCGCCGGAAACATCGGTGTGCGGATGGGCATTCAGGTCACTGGGTTCGCCATGGGTTGCCCAGCGGGTATGCCCGATACCAGCACTGCCGAACAACGGTTGGTTTTCCAGAATCGACGCCAGGTTTTCCAGACGGCCCTTTGCCTTGTGAATATTGATTTTCCCTTCGGTATCCAGAATGGCGACGCCCGCGCTGTCATATCCACGGTAACTGAGGCGGGAAAGACCTTCCATTAAAATAGGACAGGCCTCCTGAGAACCGATATATCCAACGATTCCGCACATAACATTCCCTCCGATAAAACGTATTCGAACGTCATGAATTGTATCATAATGTATTATATAATGCAAGCGATCTGTTCAATTTCACATGAATATTACACGAAAGCACACAATGGCTTGCGTAGCCGAGTAAAACTTGTTATGATACGGACAGACGCAGGAAAGGGATGAAAACATGGCGACAATCCTGATCACCCACGGGGTGCCCGCGGAGCGATTCGCGTTGCTCAAACCGAATACTTTACTGATCCCCAAACCCGGCAAGGCTTTCGGACGCGGAAAACTGCTGGACCTTGTACCGGGATGCGACGCGATTGTTGCATGTGGCCCGATGGATCAGCAAATACTGAAAGAATGCCGCAGGTGCCGGCTGATTGCCGTATATGGCGCGGGGTATGACGCCGTGGACGTTGTCGCTGCAACCCGCTACGGAATCCCTGTTTGCAATATCCCGGACACAGTTACGGAAACAACGGCACAGCTTGCTATGGCACAGCTGTTAACTTTGCTGCGCCGCGTGAGTGAGATGGACCGCAAACTTCGAAGTAAGGAAACGGATCACAGTCTGTTTACCATGGGCGGAAGCATGGGCGTTTCGCCCGAGGGGATGACGCTTGGCATTGTGGGAATGGGGCGTATCGGCGCCAGAGTGGCAGAGTTCGGCCGGTTCTTACAGATGCGCGTAGTATATACCAACCCATCAATTAAACCTTACTCTGTAACCGGAAACGCCAGAAGGCTTCCACTTGCCGAGTTACTGCGAGTAGCCGACGTAGTTTCACTCCATTGCCCGTTAAGAGCCGGAAACTATCATTTGATTGGTGCGGAAGAACTGCGTCTGATGAAGCCGACCGCCTTCCTGCTTAACTCCGCAAGGGGTAAGCTGATCGATGAGGCGGCATTGGCTGACGCGTTGGAGAAAGGGCAGATTTCGGGCGCTGCGCTGGATGTGTTTGAAAACGAACCGGACATTACGGAACGGTTGAAACGAATGGATAACGTGATGCTGACGCCCCATATCGGGAGCAATACCCTCCGTACGCGCAACCGAATGGCGGAACAGTGTGCCGAAGAAATCAGGAATGCGTTGGCGGGACGGAAGCCTGACAATCTTTTAAATCCGCAGGTGTGGGTCAACCCTGACACGGATATATAGCCGACTTCGTATCACTAAGCTGAAACGCCGCGCAGTACGGTATACTGCGCGGCGTGATTTTTATGCCTGGCAAACCAGCAGGGGAACGTCGTATAAAGAACGGATGGAAAAATCGGCCTTCAGTCCGGGATAAAAACCGTCGGGGTCAAACAATACCCCCGCAGCGCCCGCAGCCTGACCGGACTGAATGTCGATATCCCGATCACCGATCATCAGCGTATCCCGAGCGCGAAAACCATGCACGCGGATCAGGTGTTCGATTGCTTCCGGCGAAGGCTTATCGGCGAACCCGCACTCCCGGGTCACCGCGTCTTCAAAGAACGGAACCAGCCCATCGTCGGCCAACTGTTCGATCGCTTTTCGATCTCTGTGCGTAAACAGGTAGTGGCGACAGCCCATCCGCTTTGTTTCTGCAAGGCATTCGCGCAGACCGGGCATCATAGGGAAATGCGTTTCC
>JAEWYP010000074.1 GCA_023395615.1 Bacillota bacterium | reverse complement strand
CATCATCATTTCCCGTCATTTCTTCTGCAGGCACATTGATTTTAAGGGAGTAAATAGTTCACTTTTCACGTTTCCCCGTTTTTCTCCGCATGCACATTGTTGCTACAGGGGGCGAAAGACTCCCTCGAAGGATGGACTGGATCGTCGGTCGCGCTACCGAAGGTAGCAGCGGACGACATTCCAGTACTCCCAGAGGGAGTCTTTCGCCCCCTATCGCTATCGCATGCCCCGAAGATTTCCAAAGGGCGAGCGGAAAGCCCTTTGGTGTGTCCGCAGACACATCCCCTGCTCCGCTCGTGCACCTTTAGGTGCGAAACCCCGTGCCCACCGGGCGCAAAAAAAGAAAAGTGGAGGAAGAACTTTCATTCTTCCTCCAATATCAGGCGTTTCACCGCCCATTTCCCTTACTTGGCGTATTCCGTGGATCGGGTTTCGCGGATCACGTTTACGCGGATCTGACCGGGATATTCCAGTTCTTTTTCAATGCGCTTGGCAATATCCTTGGCGAGGATCTTGGTGCCGTCGTCGGTAATGTCCTCCGGCTTCACCATGATGCGCACTTCGCGGCCGCTCTGGATGGCGTAGCACTTTTCCACACCCGGGAAGGAGTTGGCGATTTCTTCCAGCTTCTCCAGACGCTTGATGTAGTTTTCCAGGCTCTCGCGGCGGGCGCCCGGGCGCGCGGCGCTGATGGCGTCGGCAGCCTGCACCAGCACGGCTTCGATGGTCTGGGGCTCCACATCGTTGTGGTGCGCCAGAATCGCGTGGATCACATCCGGGCTTTCGTGGTACTTGCGTGCCAGTTCCGCGCCCAGCGTTACGTGCGTGCCTTCAGCTTCGTGGTCAACGGCCTTGCCGATATCGTGCAGCAGACCGGCGCGCTTAGCCAGCGCCACATCCGCGCCCAATTCGGCGGCCATCATGCCGGCCAAATGGCTGACTTCGATGGAGTGCTTCAGCACGTTCTGGCCGTAGCTGGTACGGTATTTCAGGCGGCCCAGCAGCTTAACAAGCTCGTGGTGGATGCCGTGCTGGTGGGTTTCAAATACAGCCTGATCCCCGGCCTCACGGATCTGGTTGTCAACTTCCTTCTTGGCTTTCTCCACCATTTCCTCAATGCGGGCAGGGTGGATGCGGCCGTCTACAATCAGCTTTTCCACAGCGATGCGGGCGATCTCGCGGCGCACCGGGTCAAAAGCGCTTACGATGACGGCTTCGGGGGTATCGTCGATAATCAGGTCTACGCCGGTCGCGGTTTCCAGCGCCCGGATGTTGCGGCCTTCGCGGCCGATAATGCGGCCCTTCATATCGTCGTTGGGCAGGGTAATGACCGATACGGTCGTTTCAGCCACATGGTCGGCGGCGCAACGCTGAATCGCAAGCGCAATGATGTTGCGGGCTTTCTTTTCGCCTTCCTCGCGGGCTTTGGCTTCAATGTCGCGCACAGTGGCGGCGGCGTCATGGTACGCTTCTTTCTGGATGCGGCTCACCAGCGTCTGGCAGGCTTCGTCCTGCGTCATGCCGGCGATGCGTTCCAGTTCCTGATCCTGCTTGTGGCGGCTTTCTTCCAGCGCGTCCTCGCCCTTTTGGATGTCTTCGGCGCGGGCGTTCAACTGGTTTTCACGGGTTTCCATGGAATCCTGTTTTTTATCCAGCTGCTCTTCCCGTTGAATGATGCGGCGCTCGCTGCGCTGCACTTCGGCGCGGCGCTCGCGGCATTCGCGGTCCAGCTCGGTCTTGAGGCGAAGCACCTCTTCCTTGGCTTCCAGGATGGTTTCCTTTTTCTTTTCGTCGGCCTTGCGCATGGCGTCGTCTAAAAGGTTCTTGGCGTACTCTTCCGTACGTCCGATCTTCTTTTCCGATGCCTGCTTGCGGTAAACGTATCCGCCCGCGATGCCCGCCCCGGCGGCGAGCAGCGCGATCAGGATGGCGATGATGGGGTTCATTCGGTTTCGCTCCCTCTGTGTAAAAATTCCGCTCGATTGCCTAATATCTCGTTAACGGAACGGCTCGGGTTTCCGTACATATGGAAAAAGCCCCCGGGCAACGCCCGCGCGGCTGCTGATCAATGGATATTCTCAGGCACGGCATTCTGCCTTTTGCTCCGACGTACGCGGTTGCACGCACATACGGCTGCGCGTATTGACCGCGCGCGACCGCATAGCGTCATCGACGCTCAAAACATATACCTCAAGGGGGCGACCTCGCCGCCTCTACGTAAACCCGCTGCCAGACGATCCGGCACGCGCCCGGACAAAAGCCCGAATGCGCCGCGGGGAAGCCGATCCATGGAAATCTATTCCAATAACAGCTGGAGCGTCTTTCTGCGGGAAAGACTGGCCCCAATCAGCCGACACGAATATTGTATACGCTTGCTCTGTTTTTGTCAAGGGAACGAAAAAACAAGGCAATAATGGAAGCTTTCACGAGTAAAAGGAGTGTTTTTCCGACCGTAAGGGATTTGCATCTTTCTCTTGCTGTTATGTTTTCATTCTGCGTTTTTTTTACATGCCGAATCGCCCGTGGTTTCCGCACCGTTCTGCTGCCGGTAAAGCTCGCTGTCCTCGGGCTCCTCGTTGCGGTTCAGGTGCCCTTTTCCGCGGTTGAACCGGCGCAGCACGGGAATGGCGAAAATCAATCCCATTGTGATATACACAAACATCATGGTCACGCGGTTGAGCAGCGAGGAAGCCACCCCTTCGGAGAACATCGCGCCCAGCGCCAGCGTAGCCGCACCCATCACACTTTCCCGCAGGCCCACATTACCGGGCACGATGGCCACCACGCTCGCCAGCCAGGACACGCTGGAGTAAAACAGCGCCTCGTACAGGTTAACCGGCAGTCCTGCCGCCTGAAAACAGACCATATTGATAAACAGGCGCACCAGATTGCCCGCGATCATGCACAGCAGAAGCCGCCAGAGCAACCCTCCGTTGCGGATCAGGGCGTTAAAGCCCTCGATCACGTCCGCGACCAGCTTGTACTTTTCCAGTTTCACGCGCAGGCGGCTTTCCGTCCGCAACGACAGCCACAGAAACGCCGCCAGCACCACAATCCCCGCAGCGGTCAGCGCCCACAGCAGACCGGGCCATTGCCCGTCGATCCACCCCATGCACAAAAGCGCGATAAGAATCTGAAACAGTGAAAACGCAACGCCGAATACCGCGTTTCCGGCGGTGATGGCAACGCTTTTCGTGTAAGCCAGACCCTTCACACGCTTGTAATACGTCGCGGAGAACACCAGATCGGCGCGCATCGGCAGCACGTAAGCGATGGAATCACTCACGCAAACCACGCCCATCCAGTCCGTCAGGCTCAGTTTCAAATTGAAAGTCTTTAAAATCAACAGATGGTACAGGCAGTTAATGATACAGCTGGCCAGCCCCAGCCCCAGCAGCGTCGCCACGGTCCGGGGAGAAAGCTGCAGGAGCCTGCTCATCTCGTTCCAGTGCGTGTATACGTACCAGGCCAGCAGCCCCAGAAAAATCAGGAACAGTGCGGTGGATACGATATTCTTCCACTTGGGATGGCTCCGTTTACGCAAATCAGTCATGGGTGCTCCTTCATCCGCTCGGATCAAACGGAAAACAGGAGCGCACGGCGCGCTCCCTCCGAACTTTTCCCATTATATAGGCTGAAAGGAGCGACTGTCAATACGGATGAAACCTCACGACATGCCGGCTTCGAAGGCGGGTTTCCCTCACGTTCCGCCTCTTCCGTCCCTCCACATTTCAACGCCTGAGCGGTTTGCTTTTCCGCGGTTTTCAGGTATAATAGGGCAAAGATTGAAGAATCGGAGGCCGCCTCCATGTCGATCGACACCGTCACAGCCTATTTATCGGAATTTCATCTGGACAGCCGGGTGATGACTTTTCTGGAAAGCAGCGCCACCGTGGAACTGGCCGCCGTTGCGGTCGGGTGCCGGCCCGCGCAGATCGCTAAAACCCTTTCTTTCCGGGCGAATGGAAACGCCATGCTTATCGTGGCCGCTGGCGACGCGAAGATTGACAACGCGAAGTACAAGGCGCAATTCCACCAGAAAGCGGCCATGTTATCCCACGACGAGGTAGAAAGCCTGTTAGGCCTCAAAGTGGGCGGCGTGTGCCCCTTTGCGGTTAACGCGCCTGTTTATCTGGATGTTTCCTTACAACGTTTTGATATTGTGTATCCCGCCGCCGGGAACGACCACAGCGCCGTAAAGCTGACCCCCTCAGAACTGGAAATTGCCAGCCGCGCAATCGGCTGGATCGACGTCTGCAAGGGCTGGAACGAGGTGCAGGCATGAGCGAAAACGCCCCCATCGTACGATTTGAACACATTTCCATGCAGTTTCCCGGCGTGCTCGCCAACGACGACGTTACGCTGGAAATCCGCAAGGGGGAAGTATTCGCGCTGGTAGGAGAAAACGGCGCAGGCAAAAGCACGCTGATGAACCTGCTGTACGGTCTGCAAAAGCCGACGCTGGGGCGTATCGAAATCAAGGGCAAACCCATCTCCCCGCACCATGATCCCACGCGCGCCATGGCGATGGGCGTGGGGATGGTGCATCAACATTTCAAACTGGTACCCGGGTTTACCGTGGCGCAGAATATTGTTCTGGGAATGGAGCCTAAAAAGCATTCCCTCTTTTACGATCAAAAGCGCATTAATACCGAAGTAACGGCGCTTTGCGAGCGTTTCGGCCTGCCGCTGAACCCGCAGGACACTGTGGGCGAGCTGAGCGTCGGCCTGCAGCAGCGTGTGGAAATCCTGAAGGCCCTGCACCGAGGCGCAGACGTGCTGGTGCTGGACGAACCGACCGCCGTGCTGACCCCGCAGGAAACCGAGGAACTTTTTCAGGTGATCCGCCGGATCGTTACGGAAAAAGAAATGACCGTGATCCTGATTACCCACAAACTGGGCGAAGTGATGCGCCTGAGCGACCGCGTGGGCGTAATGCGCCGCGGCAAGCTGCTGGACGTTCTGAATACATCGGAAACCGACGAACGGAAACTCGCCGCCCTGATGGTCGGCCGCGACGTACTTTTCAGCGAGTTGCGGGATGGTGTGTCCGGTACGCGCGAAGTACTTACGGTTGACCGCCTTTCCGCGCTGGACGACCGGGGGCTGCCCGCCGTGAAAGGCATCTCGCTTACCGTGCACGAGGGGGAAATCGTAGGCATTTGCGGGGTGGAAGGCAACGGCCAGACGGAGCTTACGGAGTGCATCATGGGGATGCGTCCGCAAACCGGCGGCACCGTAACCCTGAACGGGCGAAACATCAGCCGTCTGGATCCCCGGCAGATTCGCGCCATGGGCGTAAGCTGGATCCCGGAGGATCGGTTGCGCACAGGGCTAAGCGCACAGGCCACCGTAACGGAAAACCTGCTGGTGGGTAAACAGCGCCTGCCGGAGTTCAGCCGGTTCGGCCTCCATTATCGCAAGGGAAACGCTCGCCGGTACGGCGAAAAGCTGGCTTCCGAGTTCGATATCCGTTCCGGCGGTTTGGAACTGCCCGTCGGCTCCTTAAGCGGCGGCAATATGCAAAAAACGATTCTGGCGCGGGAGTTCAGTTTCAATTCGCCTGTGCTGGTCATCAGCCAGCCCACACGCGGCGTGGACATCGGCGCGATCGAGTTTATCCATGAAAAAATCATGGAAAAGCGCAACGCGGGCTGCGCTATCCTGCTGGTCAGCGCCGATCTGGACGAGCTTTTTCGCCTTTCCGACCAGTTGGTTACCATTTATGAAGGACAGATCACCGGCCGTTTTTCCAACGGAGAAATTGACCGGGAAGAAATCGGTTATTATATGACCGGCGGTCGGCAGAAGGAGGCGGGGCAGGCATGAGTACCGGTTTTCTGCAAAGCGTGCGCACGCTTTTTGCCCTGAAACCCAAACAGAAGCTGACCGCGCAGTATCTGCTGTCCCTGTTCGCCGCCGTCGCGCTGGCGTTTCTGGTGGGCGCGGGCATCATGCTGCTGTGCGGATACGATCCCATCACGTGTTACGCGGCCCTTTTCAAGGGTGCGCTGGGCAAGCCGCGCGCGCTGGGCAATACCCTCGCCAAGACCGTTACCCTGTGCCTGACCGGTCTTGCGATGAGTCTGGCGGCCAAAGCCGGCATCTTTAACGTAGGCGGCGAGGGCCAGCTGTATCTGGGCGGGCTGGCCGC
>JAEWYP010000033.1 GCA_023395615.1 Bacillota bacterium | reverse complement strand
TCGCCAAGCGATACGGCAACGATGCCAAAATCCTTCGGCGGCTCGGCATTTCTGGTGGTGGAGGCGTCTTCGCCCATTTTTTCGCGGCGTTCCTGCACCATATTATCCACTTTCAGGTTGGTCAGTTCACCCAGCGTAAGGCCAAACTCCAGCGCTTTTCCGGGGTTGTTGGTATGGGCGTGCACCTTGACCAGTGAAAGATCGCCTTCCACGTTCACACTGTCCCCAATCCGGTTCAGCCGACGGCGAAGCTGGTCGATGTCCTCTTCCACAATCTCCGGGTAGAGGTTCTGGATTGTAAATTCTGTACAGTACGCAAATTTCAGCTCCGCAATCGCATCATGGTTATCTTCAAAAACCATGGCGCCGGGTTCGGCCGCTTCCGCATGTTCCTCAGGAATCGTTTCGCCGCGCAGCACAGAAGCATAACCCGTGTAAATATATAGCAACCCTCGGCCACCCGCGTCCACAACCCCTGCCTGTGTAAGCGCCGGAAGCATCTGCTGTGTTTTTTTCAGGATATTCTCACCCACGGACAAAATCACGTCGAAAAGCGCGTCGTAATCGTCCGGGGCTTTCTCAGCCTGCTTTACGGCTTCTTCCGCAATCACGCGCGCCACCGTAAGAATCGTGCCCTCCTTGGGCTTCATCATGGCTTTATAAGCCGTTTCCGCACCGCCCTTAAGAGCCTGTGCAAATTGTGGAGGCGTTATCTTCTCCGTTCCGTCCAGCGCGCGCGCAAAACCACGGTACAGCTGCGAAGTGATTACGCCGCTGTTCCCGCGCGCACCGCGAAGAGCGCCTTTTGCCAGCGCGTCCGCCGCCTCGCTCGCGTTGAGGTATTCTTTTTGGTTAAGTTCCTTGGTCGCAGACGCCATCGTGAGCGACATGTTGGTGCCGGTATCACCGTCCGGAACGGGAAAAACGTTCAGGGCGTCTACTTTTTCGCGGTTTTTATCCAGCAACGCCGCACCGGCCAAAACCATATCGCGCAGCAGAAGACCGTCTATCGTCTTTGTCTGTAGCAAGGGTTTATCCTCCTGAGGGATTATTAGACGCGTACGCCTTCCACCGAAATATTGACGTGGCGCACCTTAACGCCCGTCATGCTTTCCAGCTTATAACGGACGGTTTCAACGATCGTTTTGCAAACTTCCGCGATGGAAATGCCGTATTCCACAATGATAAACAGATCTACATCCAGCATATCGTCCACAAGCTTCAGCTGCACGCCCTTGGTGAGGTTCTCACGCCCAAGCCACTGAACAAGACCGTCTTTCGCCCTCTTGCTGGACATCGCAACGATGCCGTAGCATTCCAGCGCGGCATAGCCAACCACCTTGAGCATCACGTCCTCGGCGATATACACTGTGCCGATGTCGTTCTTGATCTTACACTCCATATTCCACATGCCTCCTTGCAACGATGGACGCATAACCGGCAATGATGGCCTATCCGCAAAACTGCATGACAGGTCACGATGATTATACATGATTGCCCAGTTTTGCGCAACTTTTTACCCCAACATTTTTCCCGGCTCACAGCAGCGCTTCTCGTCTTCGGGTCTACCGCATTTCCGTATCGCTTTGTTCGCATTGATCATTTGCATTTAAAATGCCCTGTCCTGTGCTGCACGTCCGTACAGGAATCGCTCATTGTCACGCCTTTGAAACGCCAGCGTCACACTCTTGGGGAATTTGATTTACAAAGCTGTAATATGTGCTATAATAGGTAAGAATGCGCGCTTCTTTTGCCGCATGACCCTTTTTAACCTTGGCACAGGAGATGCAGCATGAACAGCAACCGCACAAGATACGCAAGCACCCCAACCTATGGGATGCAAAAGCGTAATTTCGCTAAAAAGCAAGCCGCTGCCCAGCCGAATCCCACGCCCGACTTTACGCAGCAACCCGCGCTGGAGGAGAATCCCCCCATCGCGGCAATCCCCGCACAAAATCCGTTTTCGGCTGTGCCGAATGCGTATTCCGGTATGCCTATCCCTCAGGCAAACGGGAACTCGCAGGTTTTTCAGCCCTCCGTGCCCCTTGCTCCCATGATGTCACCCACCGTATCGCCCGCTTTCAACGCAGGGGCTCCCGTTTCCTCCTACCCCGGTTTCCCTCCCATGCCCGCACCCCCCCAGTCGTCCGCTTTCAGGCCGCTGGGCAATTCGATGCCTTCCGGGCAGAACGGTGCGTTGGATCCACGTTCACAGGGTTTCGTACCGCCTGCTTATCCCTCGGGTTCTGCTCCCCAGGGCATGTATAATAGCGCCAATCCGGCCAGTTGCGCGGTTCCGCCTGCCGTTTCTGTGCCCTCGGGGCTTTATCAGGCTCCGGGCTCATATTCCGGCGCGGTCCCTCCGGGTTATTCCCCCTATGCCACCAACGGAATACCCGCTTACGGTAACAGTCTACCTCCGATGATGAACGGAGGCTCCATGATGCCGCCCACAGGAAACGGCGGCGGCGGTTCTTTCACCAATCCGCCTTATCAGGGCGGTTTCGGCGGCTCTCCCGCCTCGCCAACACCGCGGCCCCCATTCGATCTGGATAAACTGCTTAAGCTTCTGATGTACGGCGCATTGCCGGTACTTTTTATTCCGTGTGTATTCGTAACTCATACCTTTGACTTTTTACGCTACCTGTTTATCATCCTCTCCGTCATCACGTTAAGCGTCGTATGGTATCGTCAGTCGTTCTCCTCCGGTATCCGCACAACGCTGTCGGTCGTTTATCTGGCGCTTTGTATCATCGTGATTGCCTTTTTAGTAGGCGGCACAAAAGCGGACCTTACGCAACCCTCGTCCGATCAGCGTTCACAGGCCGCAGCGCAGACTTCGGCGGAACCGGCGGACACCGTAACCCCCGAACCCGAGGCTCAGGAAACACCCCCGCCGGAGGTGGATGAAGGCGAAAGCGAGTCGGAGGCGCGGCTAAGTACCTTTATGGATTACTGGTCCTCCAACAATTTCGAACAGATGGCTAATCTTGTATTGCCCAGCTGGGCTGCCAAGCAAAGCGACCCTGCTTCCGCGCTGTTTACCATAATCAGCAACCGCACCCCGCAGAAATATACGATCGAGGGGATTGCAGGCGTTCCGGGGGATTCATCCCGTACCGTCACCATGAGCGCGTACATTGATAAGAACAACGGCAAAGACCCTGTGCGTTACCGTTTCATGATCCTGATGGTGAACGAGCAGAACGAGTGGTATGTGGACCCCAACTCGCTTGCAACCAACGAAACCGTCGACGCAACCGCTACCCCGGAACCCGGAAAAGCGACGGTGGCGCAGTCTCTGGCTCCGCGCATGACGGTAACGCCGGTACCCGCGGCGGATACCAAGCTGTACTATAATGCCAATGGCGGTAAGTATTATCATGTGGACCCGAATTGTTCGGCGGTCAATTCCAAATACCTGCCAATGGCATCCTTCTTATATAGCGACCTGGGAAAACCACCCTATAATTCGCTGCAACCCTGCCTTAAGTGCGGTGCTCCGACCCAAGCGCTCAGCGACGTTGAGTCCGGTGCAACCGCAACCCCTCAACCGGACGAATAAGAATGCTACTGTCGGAAGCCCCGTTCATCCAGACGGAAAGTCTGGCGAACGGGGCTTTTTCATATCTTTATTTCGTACTGGCGATAAATGCGGTAGCGCTTCGCGCCGGTGCGTTCCGTAGCCAGAATGCTGGCCAGGTTGGTTTCATCGATGGTTGACGCTTCGATCTCTTCGATCCCAAGGGTTTGCGCTTTCGCATAGGCAGCCAGCGTCATGGCTACGTTTACGGCCTTATTCTGGTAATCCGGCGTTACAAACATCATGCTACACCGCACGCCGCGCACCTTCCCAAAAGCCAGTCTTAGCCACCCCAGCGGGAACATACGGCCGCCGGTCCCGCGCAGCAACCGGTTGTAATCCGGCAAACAGACCAGAATGCCAACCGGGCGATCCTCCGCGTAAGCCATTACGATCAGGTCTGTTTTGGTATACCGGCAAAGCGTTCGCATTTCATCGCGTATGTCTTCCGGCGTCGGCGGTGTTAACTCCCAATCGTCCGGGAAAGCCTCGTCTACAACCCGCGCGACCTCAGCAGACAGTCGCTCCACATTTTCAGGCCGCAGGTTTGCATGTTCCACCCGGAAATGAAACCGCTTTTGCGCCATCTCGCTTAAAACCTGATAATCCTTTGCGGGAAACTCCTTCAGGTTCAGATGATACGCATAATGGTCGCGATGTTTGTAAAAACCATAAGCTAGAAAAAAGTCGTTGTAATACCGTGGATTATAAGGGTTAAACAGCATCGGCGGGCCATCGAAGCCTTCCAGCAGCAATCCTTTGCTGAAATCGTCAAAGCCGGCGTTGTTCGGGCCGACAACGCGCGTAACGCCGAGGTTTTTTAAAAAGTGTATCGCTGCGTCCAGCACCGCCCGCGCATATTCCAGATTATTCTCGCTCTCAAACAGGCTGATATAACCGCGTTTTTCACCTAACCGCTCGTTCAGGCGTGTGTCAATCCCCGCCAGCACACGTGCCACAGGGCGGTCGTCGTCGTAGGCCATCAGGAACGTATGCTCATCCATTAAAAGCGGGTTGTTCTCTCCCAGCAGCATATCGCGCTGCATACTATACATCGGAGGTACCCAGTTCGAATCCTTACGGTAGATTCGCTGTGGAAGGTCCAGAAAATCGCGAAGTCCTGTTTTGGTTTTCTCGAGCGTTTCCACACGGATCATGCGGACTCCCCCTTCGGTTACGTTTGCGCGACCCAATCTTTACTTGATTGTATCACAATCCGCGTCTCCGCTCAATGCCGGCGGCAGAATCGAGGCGATTTTTGTCAGCAGGGCATCGCGACCTTCCCCAGTCTCCGCCGAAAAGGGAATAACCTCCCACGGCTGCACCAGCATCGCGCGGCAGATCGGCGCGAGTTGCTTACTCCGCGCTCCCCGGGAGATTTTATCCGCTTTCGTGGCAATCACCGTATAGGGGATACCCATTTGTCGAAGATACGCGCCCATTGTCTCGTCGTCCGTCGTCGGGTCGTGCCGGATATCCACCAGCTGCAGCACATGTGTAAGCAGTGTGCTGTGCTGAAAGTATCCGTCCATCATTTCCCCCCAGCGCTTCTTCTCCGCCTTGTCAACTTTTGCGAAGCCATAGCCCGGCAGGTCCACAAGGTGAAATGCACCATTAATCAGAAAGACGTTAATCAGCCTTGTTTTTCCGGGGGTAGCGCTGGTTTTGCACAACTTTTTTCGGTTGCACAAGGTGTTGATCAGCGAACTTTTCCCTACGTTGCTTTTTCCCACCACCGCCAGCTGCGGCAGCAAGATCGATCCGCCTTCAGCATAGCTGGGCTGGCTGGTTACAAATTCCGCACTGGTAATCTCCATGGTTATGCTCCCTGGCAGGCCGTCGGCGCAGGAGCCGCAACAGCCGGAAGGATCATTCTTCCTCCCGCCGGCAGCGGCGCTGTCAGCGCACGGGCCAGCACTTCGTCCGTCTGCTCCACCGGAATTACCTCAAGCTTTGCCAGCACATTCGCCGGAACCTCTTCCAAATCTTTAGTGTTCTCTTTGGGGTACAGCACAAGAGTCAGCCCGGCACGATAGGCTGCCAGCAACTTTTCCTTCAGGCCGCCAATGGGAAGCACACGCCCGCGAAGGGTAATTTCGCCCGTCATCGCGACATCCTGCCGCACAGGGATGCCGGTCAGGGCGCTGACCAGCGCCGTCGTGATGGCCACACCCGCCGAAGGTCCATCCTTGGGTACGGCTCCTTCCGGCACGTGAATATGGATGTCGTGCTGTTTATAATATTCCGCCGGAATCCCCCACGCATCACTGTGTTCGCGTACCCAGCTCAACGCGGCGCGTGCGCTTTCCTGCATTACGTCGCCCAGTTTGCCGGTCAGCTGTAAGCTCCCCGCTCCCTGCATGATCGCGCATTCCACAGCCAGCGTTTCCCCTCCGACAGATGTAACCGCCAGACCGTTCACAACCCCCACAAGGCTTTTCTTTTCAATCGGGTCGCGCAGGTACTGAACCGAGCCCAGATAATCCTTCATTTTGGTTGGGGTAACGGAAACCCGCTTGGCATCGGTGGACAGCATTTCTACCGCCGCCTTGCGCACCACTCGGGCCAGTGTGCGTTCCAGTGTTCGCACACCCGCCTCCCGCGTATATCCTTCGATGATCTCCGCCATCACTTTTTCGCTTATGGCGACGCTGCCCGCTGGCAGACCATGGGCTTTCACCTGTTTGGGGAGCAGGTGTTTTAACCCGATCTTCTGCTTTTCCAGGTCGGTATAGCTGGGTACCTCAATAATTTCCAGCCGATCCAGCAGCGCGGGCGGAATCGTATCCAGCGTGTTCGCAGTTGTGATGAACATGACGTGGCTCAAATCGAAAGGTAGCTCCATGTAGTGGTCACGGAAAGCGAAATTCTGCTCCGCGTCCAGCACTTCCAGCAGCGCCGAAGCCGGATCGCCTCGAAAATCACTGCTCATCTTGTCGATTTCGTCAAACAGAAAGACAGGATTCATGGCCCCTGCGCGCTTCATTCCTTCGATAATACGCCCCGGGATGGCACCCACATAGGTGCGCCGATGTCCGCGGATTTCCGCCTCGTCACGCACGCCGCCCAGCGACATTTGCACAAACTTTCGGCCAACCGCTTCGGCAATCGCGCGCACCACACTGGTTTTACCGACGCCCGGAGGGCCGACAAAGCACAGGATCGGCCCTTTCATATCCTGTTTGATACGCAGAACGGCAAGATACTCGACGATTCGTTCCTTCACTTTCTCCAGACCGTAATGATCCCGATCCAGAATACGGCGCGCATGTTTCAGATCCAGATGATCTTCTGTCATTTTTCCCCACGGCAGATCGAGAATCCATTCCACATAGGTCTGGCTCACCGCAATTTCCGGTGTGCCCGGCGCCATACGGGAAATACGGTCCAGCTCGCGCTCCGCTTTCTGGCGGGCTTCGTCGTTCAGCGGCGTGGCTGCCAGCTTTTCGCGCATTTCCTCTACGTCGTTCTGTTCCTTGTCGCCCAGTTCCGTCTGGATCGCCTTAATCTGTTCGCGCAGGTAATAATCCTTCTGGTTCTTCTCGATCTGTTGTTTTACACGCGCCTGCACGTTCTTTTCCAGTTCGGCCAGCCGTGTTTCCCGCGCAAGAATCCCGCAAAGGGTTTCCAGCCGTTCCTTCACATCCAGTTTCTCCAGAATCGTCTGCCGATCCTCCAGTTGGATCAATACGTTCGCGGCGATCGTATCGGCCAGCAGATCGGGTTTTTCTATCGCCGTTACTGAACGCAGGGTTTCCGGCGATGAGCGCATGCTGGATTTGCTGTACTCGGTAAAGAAGTCATGCGTCGTCCGAACCAGTGCCTTCATCTCGTCGGAAATTCTGGAAGACGCGCCCTTCACAGGATGCACGTCCGCCAGCATGAATGGGTCCTCCTGAGTAATCGCCTCCAGCGTGGCGCGGCGTTCGCCTTCCACCAGCACACGGATGTTGTCACCCGGAAGGTTCAGTACCTGCTTTACCTGTGCGATCGTGCCAACTTTGTAAAGGTCTTTTGCCGCAGGGTCCTCCACCTCGGTATCCTTCTGCGCAACCAGAAATATCTTCTGGTCCTCCATCATTGCCTTTTCCAGTGCGGCAATGCTCTTGGCACGGCCGACATCAAAATGCAGCACCATATGCGGAAAGACCATCATGCCTCGCAGCGGTAATACCGGGATGCGGGTCAGAGTCGTTTTTCGCGTAGCGGTTGCCATCTTTCTCCTCCTTGGCAAACCAAAGAATTCGGTTTGCCCTGTTCATCGTATCGCTTTACGGCTGTAAAATCAAGCGTGCTTCGCTACCGGGAGTGATTACCGCACGCCGCCGCTGTCGTAAGTTTCAAACACGCCGCACCCCTATCAGATGCGGCGTGTACGGGATTAGCCCGCGTTGTTCTGTTGCGGTTTCAGGGTTTGTGCGCGGGATGTACGCGGCTTGCGCACGGGCGCTTCCCCCTTCACCAGGATCGGCGGCTCTTCGCCGTCAACGCATTTACTGGTGATGATACACTGCTTCACATCGTTACGGCTTGGCAGCTCGAACATCGTATCCAGCATCAGCTTCTCGATAATCGCTCGCAGGCCCCGCGCGCCGCTTTTTCGCTGAGTTGCCTGTTTTGCAATCTTCTTTAGGGCATCCGGCTCAAACAGAAGTTCCACCCCGTCCAAGTCCATTAAATAGACATACTGGCGGATCAGCGCATTCTTCGGTTCCGTGAGAATGCGCACAAGTTCGTCCTCGCTAAGTTGGTCAAGCGTCACCACGATCGGCAGACGCCCTACAAACTCCGGAATCAGGCCGAACTTGATCAGATCCTCCGGGCGCAGCTGGCGGAAGGTTTCACCGAGATTTGCCTCGTCCTTGCTCTGCACATCCGCGCCGAATCCCATCGTTTTTTTGCCGATGCGCTGTTCAACGATGGATGCGAGGCCATCAAAGGCTCCGCCGCAAATAAAGAGGATGTTGGTGGTGTCGATCTGGATAAACTCCTGATGCGGGTGCTTGCGGCCTCCCTGCGGAGGAACGCTGGCCACCGTGCCTTCCAGAATCTTCAGCAGTGCCTGCTGCACGCCCTCGCCGCTTACATCGCGGGTAATGGAGGGATTCTCGCTTTTGCGGGCAATCTTATCAATCTCATCAATATAGATGATGCCGCGCTGCGCCAGTTGAATATCATAATCCGCATTCTGGATCAGGCGAAGCAGGATATTCTCTACATCCTCGCCAACGTAGCCTGCTTCGGTTAAGCTGGTAGCATCCGCAATCGCGAAGGGTACCTGCAAAATCTTGGCCAGTGTCTGCGCCAGAAATGTTTTTCCGGAGCCTGTCGGGCCCAGCATCAGGATGTTGCTCTTTTGCAGCTCCACGTCGTTGGGCGTGCTCGGCGTATCAATACGTTTATAGTGGTTATACACCGCCACGCTCAACGCGCGTTTCGCCATTTCCTGCCCGATCACATATTGGTCCAGCACATCCTTGATCTCTTTAGGCCGGGGAACGTCAACGGGCGTGATCTCCTCGTTGGCCGCGAAATCATCGTTGATTATTTCCTGACAAAGCATAATGCATTCGTCGCAGATGTGTACGTTGGGTCCGGCCACCAGCCTGCGCACCTGTTCGCTGGTTTTGCCACAGAAGCTGCAGCGCTTCAGTTTTGGAATGCGTGGGGTCATATCGTCCGTCATTGGTTCACCCTCTTTACTTGGCGGTTCTGGGCTGATAGATCTCGTCGATGATGCCGTATTTCAGCGCTTCTTCGGCGCCCATGAAGTAATCGCGTTCCACGTCTTTCTCCACTTTGCTAAGCGGCTGCCCCGTCATTTCGGCAATCAGCCGGTTCATCTTCTGCTTGGTTTTCAGCAGCCATTCCGCGCGGATCTGCACGTCGGTTGCCTGGCCGCTAGCGCCGCCCAATGGCTGGTGAATCATCACTTCGCTGTTAGGCAGAGCAAGCCGTTTCCCTTTTTGCCCCGCCATCAGCAGGAAAGCGCCCATGGAGGCAGCCATGCCCACGCATACGGTGCGTACGTTTGGCTTGATATAGTTCATGGTGTCAAAAATGGCCATACCGGCCGTTACACTGCCGCCGGGGCTGTTGATGTACAGGGAAATGTCCGCGTCCGGGTTCTCCATTTCCAGAAACAACAGCTGCGCAACGACTACATTAGCCGTATCGTCGTCAATTTCTCCGCCCAGAAAAACAATGCGGTCTTTCAGAAGGCGAGAATAAATATCAAAAGAACGTTCTCCACGGTTGGTTTGTTCGATGACCATTGGGATCAGGCTGCTCATGATTTTTTCACTCCCATCATTGCGGTTTCGGATTTTGGCACCGTCCGCGTCGGTTCGTTACAGTCGGGTTGGAAAGGCGGCGGACGCAGACGCGTGTTTTCCGCTGCGAACCGCCGCCGGGTTGATTGCGTTTGGGCGCAAATGAAATGCGTACGGGGATCGTCAGGCTTTGGGCTCTTCGTCCCCGGCCTTGTGCGCCTGCTTCTTGGCGGCTTTCGGCTTCTCGCCGGCGGTTTCCTCCGCGTCGGCTTTTTCCGCTTTCGCTTTACGGGTTGCGGTTTTCTTTGCAGCAGGTTTGCTTTCTTCGTCAAGCTGTGCGGGGGCTTCCTTTTCGTCGGTCACCTTAGCGGCATCCCACAGCAAATCCAGCGTTTTAGTTACTTGCGCGCGATGTTCAAAATAGGCTTTTTGGCCCTCGGACAGCTCCGCCTTCATTGCTTCCAATGTGTGATCCATCGCTTTGGCGTAGTCTTCGATCAGCGAATCGACGTCTTTATCCTCAACCTTTACGTCTTCCGCCTTCACGATCTCATCCAGCACCAATTCGGTCTTCAGGTTGTTCTGCGCTTCGCCGCGGTACATTTCGCGCATCTGCTCTTCCGTCTGGCCCGTCAGCTGGATATATTTCTTCATGTCGAAGCCCTGCTGCTGCATGCGCCAGTTCATCTCGGCCAGCATGTCGTCCAGCTTCTCTTCCACCATCGGGGAAGGAATCTCCACCTCGGCAGCATCAACGATCTTCTGGATCAGGCTTTGCTTGGCTGCTTCGGTCGCCTGCTCTTCGGCGGTCTTTTCCAGCTTGGAACGAATATCGGCGGTATAGGCGTCCAGCGTATCAAAATCGCTTACCTCGCCCGCAAACTCATCGTCAATCTCAGGCAACTCCTCGTGGGTGATGGCGTTAACTTTTACATGGAAAACCGCGTCTTTGCCTTTCAGGTTTTCCGCATGGTATTCTTCGGGGAACTTGACATGCAGGTCTTTTTCCTCGCCGATGGCCATGCCGACCATCTGCTCCTCAAAGCCGGGGATAAAGGTATTGGAGCCGATCAGCAGTTTCTGATCCTTCGCCGTGCCGCCATCGAAAGCTACGCCATCCACGGTGCCGCTGTAGTCGAGGTTCACTTCGTCGCCATTCTGCACGGCGCGATAGGTCACGTCAACACTGCGGGCAACCCGCTTCTGTTCCTGCTTCAGGCGTTCCTCAACATCCGCCTGTGCGATTTCACGCACTTTGCGGGTCACGTCAACACCTTTGTAATCGCCCAGTTTCACTTCCGGTTGCACAAAGACTTCGCAGCTGAAGTCCACATCCTGGCCTTTTTCGATCTTCTCCACAGAGAGTTCAGGCTGAGCAACAGGGTGCAGATCTTCCTTCTCAACGGCTTCCCTGTACGCGTCGGGGAAAAGCATTTCCAGCGCATCGTCGTAGAAGACCGCTTCACCATACATCCGCTCAATCAGCTTCCGGGGCGCCTTGCCCTTACGAAAGCCGGGTACGTTGATGCGGCCGCGGGTTTTCAGATATGCTTTCTCCACGGCTGCTTCAAAGTCCGCCGAGGGCGCTTTGAAAGTGATCTTGACTTTATTGCCGGACAGTTTTTCCACGGTATGTTCCATGTATTTACCTCCCGGGCGCGGTTTTCGCAGGCAACCGTCGCCGTAATTTGAAAGTGCACCATTTGTTAGTATAACATCAATCTTTCTGTTACGCAAGGTTTGTGAGAAAAGGAACGCTTCTCATTTTATCCGCTTTTTCACAAACTGAAGCATAAAAATATATTGACAATCATCTATCTATCGTTTTATAATACATCGACGCAAATCGATTGGAGTGGTTTATCAATGGATTGCAGTAAAGCAGCCCAACTGTTTAAAGCCTTAGGAGATGAGAACCGATTACGCATCCTGTCCATGTTGCAGGGGGGTGAAATGTGTGCCTGCAAACTGCTTGAAGAATTAGCCATTACACAGCCCACCCTTTCTCATCACATGGCGATTCTCTGCGAGGCAGGCGTTGTAACCGGTCGAAAAGACGGTAAATGGACACACTATACCCTATGCACGCAAGGTGGCCGGGAAGCTGCCACACTGCTGGCCGAATACATTCGCACGGAGGACTGACACAGATGTGGAGTTTTTTTCAGGATCAGGTTTTAGGGATGAAATGGCTCAACCAGCTGATCGGTAATCTGCTGATTTCTTCGGGCCTTGACTTACAGAGTCAGTGGGGAGCAAGCCTCCAGTTTTTCCTGTATGATGTGATCAAGATCACCATTCTTCTCTGCCTGCTGATCTTTCTGATTTCGTATGTGCAAAGTTATTTCCCTCCGGAGCGCAGCAAACGAATCATTGGTCGTTTTCATGGGATTGGCGCGAATACGATCGCCGCGCTGTTAGGAACCGTTACGCCGTTTTGTTCCTGTTCCTCCATTCCGCTGTTCATCGGTTTCACCGGTGCGGGGCTGCCCATCGGGGTTACCTTCTCGTTTCTGATTTCCTCCCCAATGGTCGACTTGGGCAGTCTGCTGCTGTTACTGAGCATCTTTGGTGCAAAGGTGGCAATCGCCTATGTCGTCTTCGGGCTGATTATCGCAGTGGCAGGAGGCACTCTGATTGAACACCTGCATATGGAAAATCAGCTGGAGCCCCTGGTCACCTCCGCCGCCATGATGTCGGGCAACGGATCAGACGCCAAACTCACCCGCTCTGACCGGACAAGTTTCGCGAAAGATCAAATGGTGTCCACCTTCCGCAAAGTATTCCCCTACATTTTGGTCGGCGTCGGTATCGGCGCCATCATCCACAACTGGATTCCTTCCGCATGGGTAGAAAAAGTCCTGGGCGGTCAAAGTCCCTTCGGGGTATTATGGGCTACGCTTATCGGGGTTCCGATGTACGCGGATATCTTCGGCACTATCCCGGTAGCGGAAGCCTTGCTCTACAAGGGGGCACAACTGGGCACGGTGCTAGCCTTCATGATGGCGGTTACCACATTAAGCCTTCCCTCGCTGATTCTACTGCGAAAAGCAGTGAAGCCGAAACTGCTGGCGCTTTTCATCGGCGTGTGCGTTGTCGGGATTATAGCGGTCGGTTATCTATTCAATCTATTACAGCCCTGGCTGGTCTGAGTAAAAAATCAGGAGGAATAATGGTATGGCAATCTTCGGTTTCGGAAAAAAGGCTACGCTCTCTGGCCCTGTCAAGGAAAACGTCCCCGCGCCTTCCGACTCTTCTGTCAATCCCGGTATTCAGGTTCTGGGCGGAGGCTGCGCCAAGTGCAATCAGCTGGAAGCCGCCGCGCGCGAGGCGCTGGAGGAGCTGCATATGGACCCGACTGTCGGGCACATTCGGGACTTCGCTCAGATCGCAGCTTATGGCGTGATGTCCACCCCCGCGCTGATGATTGACGGCAAAGTCGTTTCTTCCGGTCGGGTGCTCAACAAAGAACAGGTGATTCAGCTGATCCGACAGGTTCGGCCTGTATCCGAACCGTAAAGCAGCCAACACCCACAACATCACAATCAAAAACCTGGTATGGGCATCGTGCCTGTACCGGGTTTCTCTGATCCAACAGGGTTCTTCATCGGGTCAGGCTTTGCTTCATAGCGCGATAACCGATCGCAACCGTCCACACATAGGCGCAGGTTTTTGGGATCATCAGCATTCCGATGGGCGGTATCGTTTCGGCAAACAGCACGACCGGAATGTAAAACGCAAAGCTCAACACAATCGTGAGCCACATCCAGCGGAAGGGCTTGTCGGCTTTCTCCTTCGCGCTCCGGTAAAACAGCACGATGATGGTTAACCCCAACAACGCAAACGGGATGTTGCGGTAGATTCCCCAGTCTAACGGCGGGGTTGCGCTCAGCCAACCGTTCTGCGGGAACAGGCAAAGAGCAATCCGCAAAGCCGCCAGCGTATAAATCCCTGCAGTCAGCGCGGTTTTGCCCTTTACGCCATACCGCTCGCGCCATACATGGTAGAGGATCACATAAAACACCGTCATGGTAATGGATGTTACCAGTTTGCCCACGCCAAGCGGGCCGGTCAGGTTCTCAAGGCCTACGGTATTCAACGCGTAAGCGCGGGGCACCAAATGGAAAGCGTCACCCGAACCCAGGATGACCGCCATCCAGCCGAACAGTGTATACTGCCGGTTCCCCTTGCTCTTCCGGATCATCAGCACGCCAAGGGTAATGACCGTCGCCAGATAAGCAATGTCAAAAAGAGTTTCCATAATCGCCTGCATGCCCTGTCACGCTCCCCGTTTTGAAAATCCCGTTCCCGCAAAACAGGCCGTGTTTCGGCGCCGTTTGTGGTATAATACAGTATACGCTCCGGCAGTTCATCCGAATCAATTTTTGCCGGATTTTGTCGGAAAACGAATTACGCTAGGGGGGCTTTGCCGTGAAACCACCGGTTTTACTTTGTTATAATCTGGTCGGAGAAAAAAGTCGAAAAATCAGGCTGCTGGCCATGCGCCTTACCATCCGTGTCCGGGTGGTGGTGCCGGAGGAATACGGGCAGACACTGGCGGCGCTGTGTGGGATGGAACCGCAAAAACCAACCGCCGCCCCTGATGTGTTTACCGACGAAATGCTGGTTTTAGCCCATTTTTCTACAGACCTGCTGGACCGTTTTCTGTCTGCTTTCCGCCGGGATGGGATTGAGCCTGTGGCGCTAAAAGCAATGCTGACAGAAACCAATCAATCCTGGGATTCGCACACCCTGCACGATCAGCTTGCCGAGGAGCATCAGGCGCTGGCGAAGGGCGCTCCGCCTGCGCATTCTTCCACGCAGGAAAGAAGTTGATTCGGAATGTCCATCCTTGCCGCTTACGCCGTTCCGCATCCGCCGATTATCATCCCCGAGGTAGGGCGCGGAGAAGAACGAAAAATCGCCGCCACGACCCACGCATATCAGAAAGCAATGGAGCGTGCGGCGACTCATCATCCCGACGCAGTGATTGTCATTAGCCCGCACGCCGTAATGTATGCTGATTACTTTCATATTTCCCCAGGAAAAGGCGCATCCGGGAGCCTTGCGCAATTTCGCGCGCCCAATGCGTCGGCCACCGTGGAGTACGACGCGCCTCTCGCCACCCGGATTGGGGATCTGGCGCGTGAACGCGGGCTTCCCGCCGGTCCGCTTGGCGAAAAGGAGAAGGCGCTGGATCACGGAACGCTGATCCCGCTATTGTTCCTCCGGCAGGCCGGCCTTACCTGTCCCATCGTACGCATCGGTCTTTCAGGGCTATCTCCGCTCACACACTACCGCTTCGGGCAATGTATTGCCGACGCCGCAGACGCGCTGAACCGCCGCATCGTGCTGGTTGCCAGCGGCGACCTCTCTCATAAGCTGACCGAAGAAGGTCCGTATGGCTTTACGCCGGAAGGCCCCGTTTTCGACCGGGAGCTGACCGCCGCATTTGCATCCGGAGATTTCGGGGCTTTATTGGGAATCTCGCCGTCACTGGCAGACGCGGCGGCGGAATGCGGCTGGCGTTCTTTCCAGATCATGGCAGGCGCGTTGGATCGCCGGGAGGTTATGGCGGAGCTTCTGTCTTATGAAGGCCCGTTCGGCGTCGGTTACGGCGTGGCGGCCTTTGAAGCAGGCGCGTCAAATCCCGCGCGGAATTACGGCGACCGGTTTGAACAGGCGCGTACCGAATCGCTCCAAAATGTGAAAAACGCCGAGGATGATTATGTGAGACTGGCTCGGTTGAGTCTGGAAACCTATGTCCGCGATGGCCGACATGCCCGCCTTCCCAATGGCCTTCCCGCGGAACTCACCGCCCGAAGCGCCGGCGTGTTCGTTTCCCTGCATAAAGACGGCCAGCTTCGCGGCTGTATCGGTACCACCGCCCCCACTGCGCCGAACGTTGCGGAGGAAATTCTTCAAAACGCCGTTTCCGCCGGTATGCACGACCCCCGTTTTGATCCTGTTCAACCGGATGAACTGGACGATCTGGTTTACAACGTTGATGTGCTTGGCAAGGCCATGCCCATCGACTCCCCTGCCTTGCTGGATCCGAAGCGCTACGGAGTCATCGTACAGAACGGCAATCGTCGCGGGCTGCTGCTCCCCGATCTGGAAGGGGTAGACACTGTGGAAGAGCAGATCGCGATCGCCCGGCGAAAGGCGAGCATCCGCGAAGAAGAAGCGGTGCAGCTTTTCCGCTTCGAGGTGGTGAGGCACCGTTGATTTGCTCCATTTGCCCCCGGCATTGCAACCTTAGGGAAGGTCAAACCGGCTTTTGCCGCGCACGCGCCTGTAAAGACGGACAAATCACAAGTATAAATTATGGCAGGTTGACAGCGCTCGCTCTGGATCCGGTGGAAAAAAAGCCACTGGCACGTTTCCACCCCGGCAGTTTCGTGCTGTCGGAAGGCAGTTTTGGTTGTAACCTGCGCTGCCCCTTCTGCCAGAACAGCGACATAAGCATGGCAGGCGAGGAATGCCCCACTACGTATGTATCTCCCGAAGAACTGATTCAGAAAGCGTTGGCTTTGCAAAGCAGCGGTAACATCGGCATCGCCTACACCTACAACGAGCCGCTTGTCGGGTACGAATATGTGCGGGATTGTGCGGAGTTGGCGCACCGGAATGGGCTTTTTAACGTGCTGGTTACCAACGGCTGCTTCTGTGAGGAACCCCTGAGGGCGCTTCTACCGCTGATAGATGTGCTGAATATTGATTTGAAAGGCTTTTCCCAAACGTTTTATGATTTTGTAGGCGGCAATCTGGAAACCGTTCAAACCGCCATTCGTCTGGCGGCGACAGCCTGCCATGTGGAAGTGACCACGCTGATCCTTCCCGGCCAGAATGACAGCGATGCGGAAATGGATGCAGAGGCCGCGTGGCTGGCATCTCTCGATCCGGAAATTCCGCTGCACATCAGCCGGTTTTTCCCGCGATATTACATGTCGGACGAGTCAGCCACGCCGGTTGCTGCGGTTTACCGTCTGCGTGACATTGCGCGGAAACATCTGCGCTATGTTTATACAGGCAACTGCTGAAACCTGTATCGTTCCGGACGCCAGAGTATGCGATGTTCAAGGCTCCATATGAAAAGCAAGGCTGTAACGCAGATTTCTGCGTTTGCAGCCTTGTTTTGATCCGTGTCTCCGCGTCCCTTATAAAAAGGAGCGACAGTTCAATATTACCGGTATATTCTTCTTGAATTACCGGTGTTCCTTTCCCGTCATTTCGGCCACATCCAACCGCAGGATAGCGACGCTTCCGATTTCCGCGTCGGAAAAAGTCCAGTCCGCTTTGCCCGAATAATGCTCCATAATCCGGGCCAGGGCCGCCTTTTTCTCCTGTGTATCCGTCACGCTTACTATGGTACCGCGCCCAATTACGCTTGCGTATAAAAAAGTATACCCGCAGGCTTTTTCCGCCGCGCGCAACGTATGGGCCGTATCCAGCTCAAAACCCACGCGCGGGTTTTCTTTCAGCAGTTCCAGTTTGTGTCCTTCTTTGGCGCAGTGGAAATAGAAAACGCCGCGTCCGTTCTGTTCTTCATATCCGAAATTGAGCGGCACGATATACGGCCCGTCTTCGCTGGCAATCCCCAGCCTGCAGCAGTCGCAGGTAAGGATCAGCTCCCGCAGTCGTTCCCGATCCACAATTTCCCGGTCGGTTCTGCGCATTATCTCACTCTTTCTCCGGGTTCGGCGCGGGTTGCCATTCGTGATCCAGTGCAACGTCAGAAAAAATTTGCCGTTCCCCGTTCATCTTATGCAGGTACATTTTCTCGTCGGGATAATAGCAGGTATCTTCCGCGTCCTGCGTACCCGCGTCGAGGATTCGCAGGGGCTCCGTACCGGAATTATAAAAAGTGTGTGCGACGCCTTCCCCAGCGGGCTTGGCAAAGAAGTCACCGGTTTTCACCTGCTTCTCTCCCTCGTTCGTTCGCAGGGTTCCTTCCCCAGCCAAAATATAGAAAAACTCTTCCTGCCGGGTATGGCTGTGATATTTGGTGCTGTATGCCCCAGGCGGCACAATGTCCACATTGGCGTACAGCCGCTGACTGCCCGCCGAACGCCCCAATTCCAGACTGGTCAACCCCGCTTTGTCCCGCCAGATAAAGGCATCATCCAACCGATCCACATTCCCCGTATGTTTCATTCTCCTGACCCTTTCCAATACTTCCCGGTAGTGTCGGCTATTTCATCTTTTGCAGCCGGACGGTTGTAAAAGTCGTTGTAAATATAGCGATCATCAACAACGCTCCGTCTACGCGCACAGCCCAGTCCGGCAACGGCATTACGAAGAAGTGGACTGCCAACACCACCAACGCCGACAACAGAACGGCGCGGCTGATCTGCTGTGTTTTTTTCATTACAAACCCTTCTCTCGTCAGTTTTGCTCCGGCTTGGCGGCGATGTCACCGCGTGCCTTCAGGTCACCCAAAATCTGTGCGTAGCGCTTTTCGTCAATCGTGAATTTATTCATATAAACGATGTAGCCCGCAACTATGGCGATCAACGGCAGGATCAACATGGATCCCTTCATCAATGTGATTCCCTGTACCGTTACCGCGTCGGGGCTGGGTGCCGCGTTGATTCCGGAAAGGATCAGGGTCAGGCCGAGCACGCCACTGGCAATGGCTCCGCCAATTTTGTTGATAAACGGCTGCACCGAGAACGTGATGCTTTCGTTGCGTTTACCCAGTTTCCATTGTCCATATTCGATGGAGTCGGCAAGAAACATCAGCATCAGCATCTGGATAAATGCCTGCCCCACAAAGATGAGCACACCCGCCGCCCCGATAAACACCATGTTCATCGGGGAGAAGAAGAACAGCAAGTATCCGGCCACCACCATCGCCGTCGCCGCGGTATAGAGCTGCCGGCGGGTAAAACGCTCGCGAAACCACGTGAACACGCTCAATGCAGCTAACTGTGACAGGCCAAGCACCAGCGCAAAAATGGAGTACATGTCTTCGTTGCGATAGGCGTATTTGAAAAAGTATACGCCAAAGCTGGTGGTGGTTGTGTAGCCGATCATAAACAGGGACATTGCGACTGCTACCCACAGCAGCTGATCATTCTGAAAGATGACTTTGATCATGCCGCGGAGGGTGGTTTTCTCTTCCTGTTTAAAATACCCTTTCTGCTCCTTTACGCCGAACAGCGTAATCATCTGGAACCCGAGCATCAGCAACGCGACGATAACCGCGAAGGCAAACCATCCCTTTTTCGCGCTTCCCAGCGCGGCAGAAAGCGCGTTGGTCGCCGGAATGATGCCCACCACGACGCTGAACAAACCGATGTTGGCGCAAATACGCGCAAACGAACCGATTTTTTCACGCTGCTTCTGGTCGGTAGACAACGAAGGCATCATGGACCAGTACGCGATATCGTTCAGCCCGTAGAACACATCCCAGAACAGATAACACAGGGCGAATACCACCGCATAGGCAGCGCCGGTCAGACCCATATCATAAAACATCAGTACCATAGCTACGCCGCCAAGCAGCGCACCCACCAGTATCCACGGCTTAAACTTGCCAAACCGGGAATGGGTATTATCCACCACCAGACCCATAATCGGGTCGTTGAACGCGTCAAACGCCCGCAGTATCAACAGAAGCACCGTCATCACCGCCAGTGTGGAATCCGGCACATTCAACACTTCGGTGATATATACCATGATATACATGCTCACCATGGAGTAGAACATATCCCGGCCAATGGTACCCAACCCAAAACAGTAATGGTTCCGCTGATCGTAGTTCTTCTGCACCGCTGTATCCCCCTCTGTTTTAACTAACATTTTCATCCGGCTGCGCGTCGTTTTCCGTTTCAATTACATACAGGCTGGAACCGTAGTCGGACAACAGACGAACCTGAGGATTTTGTCCCGTGCCGATAAACTGGTTGTTAAGCATCACGCCGTCCATCAGCGCCCTTCCGCAGCCTTGATAACATTCCACACAGTCTGTAAGCGTATAATAACGGTTGATCAAGGAAAAAAGCCATCCGTCGGGGTTCAGCCGCACAGGCAATACGTGATTCACAAGACTACCAAATCGCCGCAGAGAAATTTTCTGCGGTCGCGTTTTTAAAGTGTATGTTTGATCCGGAAGCAGCCCCATTGGTCGAAGCTGGTCGAACGTTTCGGCTGCGTTGACCTGTGTTTGGAAAAAGCCGCTCACCTCTGTTGCGCCGTCGTCGGCGACACAGTGCCATGCGGTCTGATTGGCCTTACGGGGTTCGCTTCGCCAGAACCGTCCATATTGGAAAACGCTGCGATACCGCTTGTAAAACTCGATCTGGTCTTTCATTTCCACCCGCTGCGCATGGGTGAGGTGTTTCAGGTCCAGTTCGTACCCCAGGCAGCCGAAAGCCGCTACGTTAAACCGGGTCGCGAACAACGTATCCCGCAGAGTCTGCTGGTTGGGGGCCGCGGACACATGCGCGCCCATGGTGGAAAGCGGATACAGGTAACTCAGCCCACCCTGAATACTCAGCCTCTCGACCGGGTCGGTATCGTCCGACGACCAGACCTGCGGGGAAAAGCACATCATGCCCAGATCGAAGCGATTTCCCCCGCTGGAGCAGCTTTCCAGCAGTACCCGCGGACGCGGCCCGAAGATGCGCCCCAGCACATCATACAGGCCCAGCATATACCGGTGGTAAAACTCCCCCTGATTGGCGATACAGGCGGAACACGCGTCGGTGATGTGGCGGTTGTAATCCCATTTCACGTAGTCGATGCCGCAGGTGTCCAGCAGGTGAGATACGTTTTGCACAATATAGTCGCGTACCGCCGGGTTACACAGGTCCAGCACCAGCTGGTTACGGCCCAGCGCGGGCGTTTTCCCCGGCGTGCTCAGCGCGTACTCCGGGTGCGCGCGGTACAAGTCGCTGTCCGGATTCACCATTTCCGGTTCAAACCACAGCCCGAACTGCAGCCCGATCCGGTGAACGCTCTGCGCAAACTCTTTCATCCCCCGGGGCAGCTTGCGACGGTTGACGGTATAATCCCCCAACCCCGCCCTGTCGTCGTTGCGCTTGCCGAACCAGCCGTCATCCAGCACAAACAGCTCAACCCCGGCCTTCTTAGCGCGCCTCGCCAGTTTTAACAGCCCACCCCGGGAAAAGTCAAAAAAATTGGCTTCCCATTCGTTTAAAAGAACCGGGCGTTCTTTGCCCTTCCAGTCCCCGCGCACGATGTGTTCGTTCACAAAAGCGTGAAAGTGCTGGGACAGCCCGTTGAATCCCCGGTCGGAAAAAGACAGTACCGCTTCCGGCGTTTCAAAGAGTTCTCCCTGTTTCAGCGTCCACTCAAAGCAGTACGGGTTGATGCCAAGCCCCACCCGAACAAGGTTCTGGTCGGACAGTTCCACAGCGCCGTAATGGTTGCCGCTGTATACCAGATTGAAACCATAGACCACACCGTAATTTTCACCGGTTTCTTTCGCTGCCAGCAGAAAACCGGGGTTGTGGCGGTTGCTGCTGTCCCCCGTGGTGGAGGAATTGACGGTGATGCCAAAGCTGATTGCACGCTCATGCCGATGCGCTTCCTTGATCCAGTTTCCATCGAAAGTAATCATCCGGAACGCGTCGTTGGGCATGTCCAGCATCATGCTCAGCATCTTACGGATCGTAAGCGGGTTTTCATTTTCGTTTTCCAGCACCGCACGCCGGGTAATCACATTCGTTTTCACGAAAACCGTATAATACAGGGTCAGCGTGACGCGGTTGCTGGCATCCGCAAGCGTAACGGCAAGGGTCTGGCAATCCTCTGCGTTTCCGTATGCCGACGGCAACGTTTGCATCGACGGACATCCGTCTGTGACCGTTTGGCTCCGATAGCAGAAATCCGCGGTAAAGGTGCCATCCGGCATCTTAATTTCCGCAGGGGTTTCCCGAAAATCCCCTTTGCCGATGCCAGACCATTCCAGACACAATGTATCCAAGCTGTAGGCGGAATCCTTCTCGTTGTAGGCGACCGTTCCGCCGGCCGCGATGCTATGTTTTACCGTAAGCAGCTCCATACTCTGTGTGTCCGGCAGGCGCGCGCCATAATACACATGCTCCAGATGGCCGAAAGGCGTAATCCGGAACCAGTAACTGGTTTCTTCCGTCGTCAGGCGAAACTCCTGATTCTGAAACGAAATCACGCTTTTCCCTCCCCGTTTTTCAGCACCACGGCTTCCCAGGGTGCCAACGTACCGCTATAGACGGTTCGATCCATGTTGGAGGCCAATACTTCGCCTGTATACGCCGCTTTCGCCGTCCGGTTGGAGAAGTTGAGGATTACAGTCAGGCGCTCGCCTTCGCGGGTACGCGCGTAAACCATCACCCGGTTATCGGCATACAATGGAGAGAAATCCCCAAATTTCAACGTTTCACTGCCCGCGCGAAGCGCAATCATCCGGCGATAGTAATACAGTACGGAATGCGGGTCGTTTTCCTGCGCCTGATAATTGATCGACGAATAATTCCCGTTGATCCCCAGCCACGGCGTGCCGGTGGTAAAACCCGCGCCCTTATCCGCCGACCATTGCATGGGCGTTCGCGCGTTGTCCCGGGAAGCCTGCGCGATCCACTTCCAGCGCAGAAACGCCGGGATGTGCTTCTTCTTCATCAGTGCGTCCACGTTGCGGCTTTCCACGTCGTTGAGCTGTGACAGGTCGGTAAAGTCGAAATTGGTCATGCCGATTTCCTGTCCCTGATAAATATACGGCGTGCCTTTCAGGGTCAGTTCCAGCGTGGCCAGCAGCTTGGCGCTGCGCTCGCGGTATTTCGTATCGTTCCCATAATGGGAAACGATGCGCGGCTGATCGTGGTTCTCCAGATAGAGCGCGTTCCAGCTTAACCCCTGCTGCCACTTGGTATATACTTTCAGAAGATTTTTCGCTCTGAACTTCTTGGGCACATAGCGGGCCACCCGACGGTCCACTTCCAGATGGTCGAAGTAGAAAAGCATATTCAGCTCTCTCCGCTCCGGTTCGCACAGGTCCCGCGCCTCCGGCAGGTCTACCATGGCGGTTTCACCCACGGTAAAACAATCGTACCCATCCAGCACGTCCCGCCGAAGTTGCCGCAGTATCTCGTGGCAGCCCTCCTGCGACTTGTAATGCTCCAGTCCCTGCACCGCCACGCGCTTCACGCCGTCCTCCAGCGAGGTTTTATACAGCACATTGATCACATCGCATCGGAAACCGGACGCGCCCTTATCCAGCCAGAACCGCATAATCCCCTTGACTTCCTCAATCACTTTGGGATTACGGTAGTTCAGGTCCGGCTGCTTCCGGTCAAACAGGTGCAGGTAGTATTCCCCACTCTGCGGGTCCAGCGTCCACACGGAGCCCATAAAGAAGCTGGTCCAGTTATTGGGCAGGCTGCCATCCGGCTTCGCGGGCCGCCAGATATAATAATCGCGATAAGGGCTGTGCGGGTCCCGGCTCTGTTTGAACCACTCGTGCTCGTCCGAGGTATGGTTCACAACCAGGTCCATAATAATCTTCAGCCCGCGCTTTTTCGCCTCCGCAAACAGGCGCTCCATATCCGCCATGGTGCCGAATTTCGGGTTGATGGCGCGATAATCGCTGATATCGTAACCGTTATCCGCGTCCGGGGACTGGTAGACCGGCGACAGCCAGATCACCCCCGCGCCCAGCGTTTTAATCTCGTCCAGACGGGAAATAATGCCCGGGATGTCCCCGTATCCGTCGCCGTTGCTGTCCTGAAAGCTGCGCGGATAAATCTGGTACACAACCTGTTCCTTCCACCATGGTTCCATCATTTCATCCCTCGCTTATCCGTTCGTCGGGTAATGCTGCCCGGCAACATATTCCCGATAAATCGGCTCGGTCACACCGCCTGCGGCGATCACGTCGCGGAAGAAATATCCGCTGCGCTTCACCGTTCTTGCCTGTGTTTCATAATCCACTTTCACCAGCCCGAAACGTGCGCTTTCGCCTTCCGCCCACTCGAAATTGTCGGTAAAGCACCAGTGATAGTAGCGTTCCACCGGCAACCCGCTTTCACACAGCGCCTTTAAATGCTCGTACAGGTACAGGCAGCGGAAGCGATCGTCGTTATCACAGGTGCCGTTCTCCGTGATGTAGATCGGCGACGGGCAAAGCTCGTACAGTTTCCTTGTGCAGCTGACGATGCCCTGCGGGTAAACTTCCCACCCCAGGTCGTTCACGGGGGCATGACGCCGAACTCCGTCCTGCAGACCGCTTACGGTCGTGCGAGTGTAATAATTTACTGCAATAAAATCACAATATCGGCCCGGTTTCTCTCCGCCGGGATTGCGAAGGGGAAACGTGAAATCGCCCAGGCACATGGCGCGGGTCAGGCTACCCTGAAAGAAACGTTCCATCATTCTTGCAAGCGCCCGCTGGTAAAGGTTGAAAGGGTTTCTCGGGGTAAAAACACGCACATGGTTGGCAAAACTTACCCGCGTTCCCGCGATATCCATTTTGGATTGAAGCTCGTGGATCAGCCGATAGGCTCGGATATGGGTTAACGCCAGAACTTCCATCACGCGGATCGTCCGGCCCATGTTTTTTTCGCCCGGCGGCCACAGGCCGAAGAAATATCCGTTGGTTGCGTAAACGTTCGGTTCGTTGATCGTGATGTACTCGTTCACCGTATCGCCAAACGCAGTCACCATTTTTTCGACAAAGTGCAGAAACCGGGGGATGTTCTCCATTTTTTCAAACGCGCCGCTGCTTTCAAACCACATCGGGTTGGTAAAATGATGTAGCGTCACCAGCGGGCGGATGTTATGCGCCTTCAGCCATTTTGCTTCCTGAACATAATGTGCAACCGCTTCCTCGTCAAACTCGTTCTCTCGCGGTTCGATACGCGCCCATTCCACACCGATGCGTGCAATCCGCATGCCAAGGTCCGCCATCAGTTGGTCGTCCTCCAACCAGCGGCGGTAATGGTCGCAGGCGCGCGAAGGATTGGATCCATCTTTGATATGCCCTTTTTCGGCCCAGTCTGCCCAACTGTGGTCAAGGGCGCCGCCTTCCACCTGCGTAGCCGCGCTGGCGGTACCCAGTAGCATACCCTTTAATGAAAATGTGTTCACGACCGCCCCTCCCAGCCTGATGCAGTTTCACCGGGTGCGTTTCCTTCGTTAGTTTTATTATATCACAAGAGGCAGCACGCCCGATAGGTGAGCGCCGCATTTTCGCGTATGAAAGCACCGCCGGAAGAAAATCTTCCGGCGGTGCTGTAAAGGTTAGGGTTTACTTCTTTTTCGCCTTGATGGCAGCCTGTGCGGCGGCCAGACGGGCGATCGGTACGCGGAACGGAGAGCAACTCACGTAGTTGAGGCCTACGTTGTGGCAGAACTCAATGGTGGACGGATCGCCGCCATGCTCGCCGCAGATGCCCAGTTTGAGGTTCGGGCGGGTTTCGCGGCCAAGTTTCGCGGCCATCTTCACCAGCTTGCCAACGCCATCCTGATCCAGTTTGGCGAAGGGATCGCTTTCGAAGATTTTAGTATCGTAGTAGCTGCCAAGGAACTTGCCCGCGTCGTCACGGCTGAAGCCGAACGTCATCTGGGTCAGGTCGTTGGTGCCGAAGGAGAAGAACTCCGCCTCGGTCGCGATTTCATCGGCGGTTACGGCCGCGCGGGGAATCTCGATCATGGTGCCGACGTGATAATCCAGCTTCACGCCCTGCTCCTCAAATACCTTCTCGGCGGTTTCCACCACGATCTTCTTTACGAAAGCCAGTTCCTTGACTTCGCAGACCAGCGGAATCATAATTTCGGGAACGATGTCGTAACCCTTTTCCTTCTTCACCTTGATCGCCGCCTGAATGACCGCGCGGGTCTGCATGCGGGCGATTTCGGGGAAGGTGACGGCCAGGCGGCATCCGCGGTGACCCATCATGGGGTTGAACTCGTGCAGCGCGTCGATCTTTTCTACGATCTTTTCGCTGGTGGTGTTCAGTTCCTTGGCCAGGGCGGCGATTTCATCCACCATGCTCTTCTGGGGGAGGAACTCATGCAGAGGGGGATCCAAATAACGAACCGTCATGGGACGGCCTTCCAGCGCGATGTACATCGCCTCAAAGTCGCCCTGCTGCATCGGCAGGATCTTGGCAAGCGCCTTTTCACGCTGTTCCACGGTGTCGGCCAGAATCATCTCGCGCACGGCGGCGATGCGGTCGGCCTCAAAGAACATGTGCTCGGTACGGCAAAGGCCAATGCCTTCCGCGCCGAAGGAAACCGCCTGCTTGGTATCGCGCGGAGTATCCGCGTTCGTGCGAACCTTCAGCGTCCGGGCCGCGTCCGCCCACGCCATCAGGCGGGCGAAATCGCCGGTCATGGCTGCTTCCACGGTAGGCAACTGCTGGCCGTACACGTTGCCGGTAGAGCCATCCAGCGAAATATCGTCGCCTTCGTGGTACACTTTATCGCCAACGGTCAGGGTTTTGGCTTCTTCGTCGATGCGCAGTTCTCCGCAGCCTACGACTGCGGCGCGGCCCATGCCGCGCGCCACAACGGCGGCGTGGCTGGTCATACCGCCACGGCAGGTGAGAATGCCCTTGGACTTGTCCATACCCTCGATGTCTTCCGGCGTGGTTTCCTCACGCACCAGCACCACGGCAATCCCATTGCCGGCTGCGGCGGAAGCATCTTCGGCGGTAAAGTAAATTTTACCGGTCGCGGCGCCCGGGGAGGCGGGCAGGCCCTTGGCCATCGGAACGGCCTTCTTGAGCACGGCGGGATCGAAGTTGGGGTGCAACAGGGTGTCCAGCTGCTTGGGCTCCACCTTCATCACGGCCTCGTCGGGCGTCAGCATTTTCTCGTCCACCAGATCCACGGCGATTTTGAGGGCAGCGCCCGCGGTACGTTTGCCGTTACGGGTCTGCAGCATGAACAACTTACCGTGCTCGATGGTGAACTCCATATCCTGCATGTCGCGGTAATGGTTCTCCAGCGTCTGAGCAATTTTCACAAACTGGTCGTACACTTCGGGCTGGGTGCTCTGCAGCGTGGCAATGGGCTGCGGGGTACGGATGCCTGCCACTACGTCTTCGCCCTGCGCGTTCATCAGGAACTCGCCGTAGAGCTTCTTTTCGCCGGTGGAGGGGTTGCGGGTAAATGCAACGCCGGTGCCGCTGTCTTCGCCCATGTTGCCGAATACCATGCTCTGCACGTTTACGGCGGTGCCCCAGTTGCCGGGGATGTCGTTCATGCGGCGGTAGTAAATCGCGCGGGGGTTATCCCAGCTGCGGAACACAGCCTTGATAGATTCCATCAGCTGTACGCGGGGATCCTGCGGGAATTCCTCGCCCTTTTCACGCAGATAAATCGCCTTGAACTTCTTCACAACCTCTTTGAGGTCGTCGGCGTTCAGGTCGGTATCGAACTTAGCGCCTTTAGCAGCTTTCACTTCGTCCAGCGCGCCTTCAAAATAGCTCTTCTTGATCTCCATTACAACGTCGGAGAACATCTGGATAAAGCGGCGATAGCTGTCGTACGCAAAGCGCTCGTTGCCGGTCTGTTTGGCCAAGCCCTTTACCGCAACATCGGTAAGCCCGAGGTTCAGGATGGTATCCATCATACCGGGCATGGACGCGCGTGCGCCGGAACGGACAGACACCAGGAAGGGGTTCTCCAGGTCACCGAAGGTCTTTCCGCAGACTTTTTCGGTTTCGGCCAATGCAGTGTTGATCTGCGCCATAATATCGTCGCCGATCACTTTGCCGTCCTCGTAATAACGCGTGCAGGCTTCGGTGGTGACGGTGAAACCCTGAGGCACGGGCAGCCCGATGTTGGTCATTTCGGCAAGGTTTGCGCCCTTACCGCCCAACAGCTCGCGCATGTTCGCGTTGCCTTCTTTGAACAGGTATACATATTTGGTCATGAGTTTGCCTTCCTCCCCTTGGTTTTGAGGACAGTCACAGTTGTTCTGTTCTGATCCTGCTTACATCTTATTGATTATACATGGAAACCGGAGATTTCGCAAGATGAAGACATGATTTTTCACCATAGCGGGCCTAGCAGGGCGGTATTCTTGACGCTCCGAAACCAAACGCCTATAATAATTTAAGAAGCGATACGCCCGCAGCGGCAAAACTGCAGCGTTTGCGGTATGGGAGGGCTATACTTTGGCGATACCTTACAGCCGTTACATTGTTGGTTCTCTGCCCTGGTACAGCGTTCTGATGGTGTCCGCCATCCTGATCGCGTACCTGCTGGGCACGCGGGAAGAAAAACGGATCGGACTGCCGAAGGATTCCATGCTGGATATGGTGCTGGTCGCCGTTCCCTGCGGGATCGTCGGTGCGCGCCTGTACTATGTGCTGATGACGCTGGATCAATTCGCGAAAAACCCGATTTCCATTTTCTATATCTGGGAAGGTGGTATCGCGGTATACGGTTCCATTATCGGCGGCGCGCTGGGCGTATGGATTTTTTGCCGTATCCGCAAGCGCAGTTTCGCGGCGCTGCTGGATATTACGGCCCCCGGTCTGGTACTGGCGCAGGCAATCGGTCGCTGGGGGAATTATTTCAACCGTGAAGCATTCGGGCCTGTAATCACCAACCCGGCATGGCAATTTTTCCCCGTAGGGGTTCTGATTACGGAAAGCGGCGCGCAGATCTGGCATGTGGCTACATTTTTCTATGAGTCCGTATGGGACCTGGGCGTATTCTTTGTTTTATGGGCGATTCGCAAACGCATGAAACGTCGCGGCGATCTGTTTCTCTGGTATATGGCGCTGTACGGTTGCGGGCGTTTTCTGGTGGAACAGCTGCGCACGGACAGTTTGTACCTTTTCGGGTATCGTGCCAGCCAATATGTAAGCCTGTTGATTTGTATGGTTACCGCAACGGTTTTTCTGGTTCGGCTGGCAAAGCAGCAACAAAGCAGAAACTGGTTTGTGTTTCTGCCGGGTTGCCTGCTGGCGTTTGCACGGCCGCTGCTACCGCAAAACACAGTGGGAATCGCGCTTACCTTCGCCTTATTCGCCGCTTCCGGTCTCTGCCTGTTTCGGATGCCTGCCGCGCCCCGCTGGGCAAAATACTGGCTGGCGGCGGATCTGGCGGTGTATCTGGGTATCCTGCTTTCAGGGAATGGCTGGCTGTGGCATTCTCCCTACTTTGTTTATGCGGGGCTCTCCATCCCGCTTTATCTGGCGCTGCCCTATACCCGCCTGACGGACAGCCCGGCGCAGGCGGCACAACCGGAGGTAGAACATGCCCATCGGGAAGACTAAAAACACGCTGTACGCGCTGGCACTCCCCTTTGCGGGTCTTAGCAGCCAATGGAAGGCCGTCTCTACGGAAGACGGGAAAATGACACCGGAACTAACGCGTATCTGCCGACGCCATCATGTGGTCGGCGGCTGTATCCAGCACATTCAAAAAGGTGAGCTTACCGAATGTTATGCGTTTGGTAACGCTTCGCTCTCGCCTCGAATACCGGTTACGGCCGATACGTATTTCCGAACCGCCTCCGTTGCCAAGATGGTGTGTGCCGTGTTGGTGATGCGCCTGCAAACCCTTGGCCGCCTGGATGTGAGCGAGGATATTTCCTCCTTCTGGGGGGCAAAGATACGTAATCCGTTCTGCCCCGAAAACCCGATCCCGCTAAGCGCGCTGTTAAGCCACACCTCGGGCTTGATCGATTCCCCGCTGTATTTTCAGTCCTATCAAAACCCGGTGAGCGTGAGCGATATTCTATCGGACGGAGGGTGTTTTTCCGCGCGCGGACCCGGAGAAACCTTCCGATACAGCAACTTTGCGGCAGGTCTTATCGGATGCCTGCTGGAGAAGCGCTTCGGCGAATCGCTGGAAACACTGGCACAGCGTGAACTTTTTAAACCGCTGGGCATGAACGCTTCATTTGATCTCCTTTCCCTTCCCCTGGGACAGGTCGCGAACAGCTATCGTGTACTCCCCGCTTCTTCTCACCCTTCATTTTCCGCAGAAATCCGCGTTCAAAACACAGACCCACTCGACGCACCAGATCCCGAGCATCATTATCTGCTGGCGTCCGGCGGATTGTTTCTCACGGCGGAAGCACTCGCGCGTCTCACCCTGCCGCTGCTGAACGGCGGGTACCAAAACGGAAATCGCTTCCTGTCGCCGGAAACCGTAGCTCTCATGAAAACTCCGCAGGGTGTCTGGCCGGAGCAGGAAATCCGGATGAACCACGGCATGGGGTTGCTTTCACTGGATGATCGCGGCATCAGCCCGGCCCCGCTGTATGGACATCAGGGGTTTGCCTATGGCGCGGTGAACGGAGTTTTCTTCGACGATGCCAGCGACGGTTTCGTTTCGCTCAACAGTGGCGCGAGTGAACGTCGCGTCGGCCACTTAAGCTGCCTGAACCGCGATCTGATTCGGTTCTTCAAGGTGGGTGAATCCTCATGAACGATTTGGTGACTCGTATGACGGAGGTGCGGAACGGTTATCAGGTAACGGTAAACGATACCGATACATTCCACCTGTCCAAAGCCGAGCTGCGCGAACTACCCCTGTGCGAAGGGCAGTCGCTTGACTGGGCTGAATATCAGAAAAATCTGCTGGTTTTACAGTATCCTGACGCGCTGAACCGCGCCGTGCGCCTGCTGGCGATTCGCCCGCGCAGTCGGCGCGAGGTGGAACGCGCCCTGCAGCTGCGCGGTTGCCTGCCGGACACTGTAGAAATGGTGATCTACAAACTGGAAAAAGAAAAGTTACTGGACGACGCCGAGTTCGCTTCCGTATGGGCGCAAGCCCGAAGCCAGCAGGGAATCGGCAGGTCGCGTATCCGGCAGGAGTTACGCATGAAAGGCGTGGACAGTGAAACTGCGGAAGCGGCTCTGAACGGGCTGAATTCCGAAACAGAGGATCAGCAAACCCTGGAAGTAGCAGAGAAATTGCTTCGCCGTTATCATGAGCTCACACCGTCGGACGCGATCCGCAAGGCGCTTCCCGCGATGCAGCGTCGCGGCTATGCCTATGGGGAAGCTTATCGGGCGCTTAAAGCCGTGATCGCGCGTCTGTGCGAAGAGGAGAACCGTTCATGATTCGGTTTCCCTCCGCCATCAGAAGAGCCGAACGGAGGCAATTCAAGCCTGCATCTCAAGAACAGTATCCTCCGTCGCAAGACCCCAACCGCGCAGGGTAAAGAAGGTTGGTATGTCATTTCCGTAAATGTGTTGAATTGGGCTGAACGCATAGAAAAACTCCCGTCTTTGTAAAGACGGGAGTTTTTTAGACGATCTGCCGCTCTGTTCGCATTCCTTTGGGGAAAGCTGAAAACCGACTGGATTTTCAGAAGAGCTTTCTTGACCGTTGGAGGTGCCACCCGGATTCGGACCGGGGAATAAAGGTTTTGCAGACCTTCGCCTTACCGCTTGGCTATGGCACCAATTAGAGAAGCGATGATACTTCATCGCTTCTGAATGGGAGTGTGGAGCGGTAGACGAGATTCGGACTCGCGACATCCACCTTGGCAAGGTGGCACTCTACCACTGAGCTACTACCGCACACCTGGTGCCTTGGGGCGGAATCGAACCACCGACACGGAGATTTTCAGTCTCCTGCTCTACCGACTGAGCTACCAAGGCAAAATGGCGACCAAGAAGGGGCTCGAACCCTCGACCTCCAGCGTGACAGGCTGGCATTCTAACCAACTGAACTACTTGGCCATATGGATTGGTGGGAACAACAGGGCTCGAACCTGTGACCCTCTGCTTGTAAGGCAGATGCTCTCCCAACTGAGCTATGCTCCCTTGGTACACCGAGCTCCGAAGCTCCTTGCCGCAAGGCTTCTCAGCGCGGCGACGTGATATATCATAACCTCGATTCATCGTTTTGTCAAGGCTAAAAATCATCGTTTCCGTAAAAAAACCGCTTTCCCCGTTTGGATGTGGATGCGCCGGGGAAAGCGTTGATTTGTCAGGCTTTCTCGCCCCGATGCAATGCCAGCGCAGTATCCAGAATGATATCGGCCAGCTCCCGTTTGCTCATCAGGGGATATTCCGTCTCGCCTTCAGCGGTAATCAGTGTTGCAATATTGGTATCGGTTCCGAATCCGGCGCCTTCCTGTGTCACGTCGTTCAGCACGATCAGATCCAGCCCTTTTCGAGCCAGCTTTTCCCGCGCGTTGGGCAACGCGTTGTGTGTTTCGGCGGCAAAACCCACCAGCGTCTGTCCAGGGCGTTTCCGGGCAGCAACTTGCCGGGCAACATCCGGGTTTTCCACCAGTTCCAGCGTCAGCGGCGTGCCGTCGGTTTTCTTAATTTTCTGTTCGCTGGGGTTGGCAAAACGATAATCCGCGGGGGCCGCAGCCTGAACGATGATATCTTGTGATTCACAGTTGCTTTCCATAGCGGCGAGCAGATCCATTGTGCTTTCTACCGGTACAAGGTTTGCGCCCTCCGGCGGGTTCTCCTTCGTCGGCCCCGCCACCAGCGTAACGGCCGCCCCGCGTTCCATGGCGGCTTTTGCAAGCGCAAAACCCATCTTCCCCGAAGAATCGTTGCTCATAAAGCGCACGGGGTCCAGCCGTTCCCGGGTCGGGCCGGCGGTTACCAGCACGCGTAATCCGTCCATATCGCACCTGCGGTTTAACAGCCGCATCGCTTCATCCACAATCTCCGGCGGCTCACTCATCCGGCCCGCACCAACGGTTCCGCAAGCCAATATGCCGCTTCCCGGCCCCACAATGTGCATACCCCGCGCCAGCAAGGTGCGCAGGTTCTGTTGCGTCGCCTCCGCCTCCCACATGCCAGTGTTCATCGCGGGGGCGATCAGCACAGGCGCTTTCGTGGCCAGCAGAGTGGCAGTCAGCAGGTTGTCGGCAATTCCGCAGGCCATCTTTGCCATCGTGTTGGCTGTCGCAGGTGCCACAATAAAGAGATCCGCCTTCTGCGCCAGCGCAATATGCCCGATCTCGTGGTGATTCTGTTGCACAAACGTGTCCACATACACCGCATTATGGCTGATGGCTTCAAACGTTGCGGGCGCAATCAGCAGTGTCGCGTTGTGCGTCATCACTACATCAACGTTGGCCCCCAATTTCATCAATCGGGAAACCACTTCGACCGCCTTGTAGGCAGCGATTCCGCCGGATACGCCTACTACGATGTTCGCAGTCACTTACTCCTCCAAATCCGGGTTGCGGGAATAGGTCAGCAATCCACGATTTACTTCTTCCACAGCGACCCCCAGGGGCTTTAATTCCTTTGCGTCGATCAGTGGTTGAGCGCCGCCCACCAGTTGCCGCGCACGTTTGCTCGTTTCCACCACCAGCGTATAGCGGCAGTCTACCTTCTCACACAGTTCTACGATCGTCGGATTTACAATAGCCATTTTCATTCTCCTCCTCAGTCTTCCAGAATCGTCGGGATAAAGCGGATTGTGCGCTGTTTTTCGGCATTAACGATGCTGGTGAGCTGTGATACCGCCAGCTCCAAATCATCATTAATCACAGCGTACTGGTACTTATTGATATTCAGTACTTCTTTGCGGGCATTGCGCAACCGCCGTTCGATTTCCACGGGGTCGTCGGTATTGCGCGTGTGCAGCCTTACGCGCAAAGCGCTGAAGCTGGGCGGTAAAATAAAAATACTTACGTAGTCTTTAGCGTTTGCCATCACCGCGATGGCGCCCTGCGGGTCAATATCCAGCAGAACATTTTTCCCTTTGGCCAGCAAATCGCATACCTGCGCTTTCAGCGTACCGTAACGGTGCCCATGCACTGTCGCGTGCTCCAGAAACTCCTCGTTGGCCAGCATTCGGTCATATTCCGCATCGTCTACGAAATGGTAGTCGATTCCTTCTGTCTCCCCGTGCCGTGGAGCCCGTGTCGTTACGCTGCAGGAAAAGGCGATGCTCGGGTCGTTTTCCATCAGCCTCTTCACCAGCGTACCTTTTCCCGTACCCGACGGGCCGGAGATGATCAGCAACATGCCCGTTCGTTTGACGATTACGCCCATCCTTATATCTCCTTTTCTTCCATCATGACCGCGGTATCGCGGCTGCCCGAACGCCCTGCGACCGTTTCGGGCTGGATGGCGGAAAGTACGATATGCCCACTGTCGGTTACGATTACGGCACGTGTTCGACGTCCCTGCGTCGCGTCCACAATCTTTTTCAAATCCCGCGCCTCCTGTACCAGACGTTTCACGGGTGCGCTGTCCGGGCTGACCACCGCCACAATCCGTTCCGCGGCGATCATATTGCCGAAACCAATGTTGATAAGCCTCATGACATGCCTCCCGTTACAATACGTTTTGTACCTGCTCACGCAGTTTCTCCAGCAGGCATTTCATTTCTACCACGCAGTGCGCTATCTCCGCGTCGGACGCTTTGGAACCGATCGTGTTCACCTCACGGTTCATCTCCTGCAACAGAAAATCCATCCGTCTGCCCACTTCGTCTTCTGTGTTCAGACAGACCCGGAATTGGAGAAAGTGACTCTGAAGCCGCGCGAGTTCCTCGTCAATAGCGCAATGATCCGCCGCCAGTGCGATTTCCTGCGCAACCCGTTGCGGGTCCACCCCCTGCAGATTCCATTCTTTCAGCCGTGCTTCCAACCGCTCCCGGTAGGTTTGCGGCACCATCGGTGCCAGAGCGGCAATCCGTTTGGCCAGCGTTTCCACCTGTTCCAGATTACCGGTCAGGTCGGCCGCCAGCGCTTCCCCTTCCCGGGCACGCATCGCTTGCAACTGCTTAAAAGCAACCCCGTAGGCTTCTTCCGCAAGCGCTGTTACCGCCTGAATATTCTCGTCCGCCTGGCTCACACTCAGCGCCCCGCTCATCGCGATTAACTCTGCGATTGTCGGCGATGGTGTATCCAGTGCTTTTGCAAGCGTTTGCGTTTCCTGCGCACATTGCATCAGCAATTCACGGTCGATCAGGATTGCATTAGCGTCTGTTCGGTTATTCTGATATACGATCGTTAATTCTACATGTCCGCGCCTCATGCCTCCGTTGAGAAGCTCCCTTAACGGGTCTTCCAGAAAGGTCAGCGCTTTGGGCAGCCGAAAATTCACATCCAGAAAGCGATGGTTGACGGATTTCAATTCCAGCAACAGATCGCGACCTTCGCTACTTGCACGGTATCGGCCGTAACCTGTCATACTGAGCATTGTCATCCATCCCGCCTTTCCGCCCCTGGCCATAAGATTAAACCTTATTATAGCATAAAACCGCTCAATTGCAAATCACGATCCCGGTTATCCTCGACGAAACCGTCGCCGAATCCCCAGGAAATCGTTGAACCAATCCCTTTCACGCCTGCTTTCGCGGAGCACCGCATCTTCAAGTTCGATAATCCTTGAAATAGCGTTGCTATTCCCTCGGCTTCTCTTACCAAAATTTGCATCTCCCCACTTTGATAGCCGCGAAGTGAATCAATCATTGCTTACCCGGATTTCCGACTTGCCATCCGCCTCCCAATTATATACAATACAATTGGTGACCGCGTTAACTTTCCTGTAAACAGCTCCTTGCCCGATCAGGAGGATGCGCACAGATGACAGACCGCACACATCTTCGGAAAACAGACGCAGCATTCTTTCTCGTCGTTGCGTTTCTTCTTGTTGCGCTGCTTTATCTGTTGTTCGGACATCTTGGCGATTCGCCGATTGAAAGTTACGACGAAGCGCGTCACGGTGTGAACGCCTACGAAATGATCCGCAACAGCGATTACCTGGTTCAAACCTATCAGGGGCTCCCGGATTATTGGAATCTGAAACCACCGCTCAGCTTCTGGCTGATTTCACTTGCCTATCGGCTTTTTGGTTATAACGCGTTTGCTCTGCGCTTTTTCAGCGCGTTCTCCGGTCTGTTGACCGCTCTGGCGGTTGCCCTGTGG
Organism: Bacillota bacterium; assembly: GCA_023395615.1. Classification (GTDB taxonomy): domain Bacteria; phylum Bacillota; class Clostridia; order Christensenellales; family Aristaeellaceae; genus CAXXOK01. The sequence continues at coordinate 1,009 of JAEWYP010000033.1, read as the reverse complement.
TCATGGAAACGATGCGGGCGCTGGACCGCCGTTCTGACGCTCGCCATATTTACGGCTAACCGGGTGTTTTTCGGACTGCACTTTGCGCGATATGGCGACGCGGATGCGCAGTATCAGCTTTTCTTTACTCTGGCGATTCTTTCCACTATAATGTGTGATCGCAGTTTTCGCTGGCTCTATTGCAGCGCAATATGCTTTGGCCTTGCCTTTCTGGAGAAAGGTTTCCATGCCGTAAATATCCCCATGATATGCTTTTTGATCCTTCTATGTAATAGACAGAACGACCAGTTATCTGCGAAACGGTTTTTTCTTCTGCTGGCGGCAGGACTCCTTCTCGTCTTTTCATGGGCGATCGCCCGCTATTCTCGTGATGGCACCGCATTTCTGGCTCGCATGTTCTCCACCGACGTGGCAAACCGGATCGGTTCAGTCGCTGATCCGGCGGATACCGCTATACCGGCGCTTCTGTATTATCTGACACCGTTGATCCGAAGCCCCGGACTATTGCTTGCATTGTCGCTTTGCGTATTGTGTTGCATGATAATTCTACTAAGCGGTCATCAACTTTCACCCGTTCAGCGCAGAGCTGCAATCGGCTGTTTTATATGGTTTACAATCCCCATTCTTTTTTACTCCCTCGCCAATGTGAAATATCGCTGGTATGTCTACTCCTGCCTGATCGCGGTTCCTGCGTTAACCGCCGTATTCGCAGGCGCCGTAATGGACCGCTTGAAAGGGCAGAAGATTTTCCCATTGCTGTTCTGCATCGTTTTCGTTCTTTTTTCGTCTCTCTCTGTACAGAATATCAAGCAGATATCCGAGGTATCCTTTCATCATACAATTCAGGGTTTCCTGAAAGAAAGTCTTGATCGGGAAACGGATTCCGGGCATCATGCATATATACAATATAATGAAAACAACAGCACCGAATGGATGCCTGCGGATATGCTGACCGCCCTTTACAGCGGCGATGTGGTTTGCGAAAACGGTGGCGTCGCGGGTTATCAGG
>JAEWYP010000093.1 GCA_023395615.1 Bacillota bacterium | reverse complement strand
TTGCAGGTACAGAACACCTTGCTTTCGGTGTTCAGCTCCACATGCGTTTCCAGACCGATCACCATTTCCCAGCTCATGCGGTTTCGCCTCCCCTGCGCAGATGTTCGTAAGGCCGCATGCCTTCGTTCGGCTTCGCGGCCCGCTCGTAGGCCGCCGCCACGGACAAAAGCTTGGGCAGGCTGTCGCGCGCGCCCAGCAGGCTCATGCCGATGGGCAGCGTTTCGCCGCCCTCCTCCACGGCCCCACAGGGCACGCTTACATTAGGCAGGCCCGTCAGGTTCGCGGGCACGGTGTACAGGTCGCCCATGTACATTTCCATCGGGTCGGCAGTTTTTTCGCCCAGCCGGTAGGCGTAGGTCGGCGCTACGGGGGTCAGCAGCAGGTCACAATTCGCAAGCGCCAGTCCGAACTCGTAACGCAATAGTTCCCGCGCCTGCTGGGCCTTCAGATAATACTGGTCCTGATAGCCGCTGCTTAACGCGAAGGTGCCCAGCATGATGCGGCGTTTCACCTCGATGCCGAAGCCCTCCTCGCGGCTCTTGCGGTACAGCTCGTCCAGATCGGCGTATTCCTTAACGCGGTAGCCGTAGCGCACGCCGTCAAAACGGGCCAGGTTGCTGCTGGCTTCGGCGCTGGAAAGCACATAGTAGGCGGACAGGGCGTACGGCAGCGACGGGATGCTTACTTCCGCCACCGTTGCGCCCAACTCGCGCAGCTGTTCCGCCGCCTGCTGCACCGCGTGGTATACAGGCATGGAAAGCCCTTCGCCGAAACATTCCTTCGGCAGCCCGACGGTAAGCCCCGCGAGAGAATCCAACTTTTGAAGCGGGTGCAGCGGCGACAGTTCCGCGTCGCTGGTCGCGTCGCGTCGGTCGTACCCGGCGATCACGTCCATCACCAGCGCGGCGTCCTCCGCGGTTTTCGCAAGCGGGCCGATCTGATCCAGCGAGCTTGCGAAGGCTACCAGCCCGTAGCGGCTCACCGCGCCGTAGGCGGGCTTGACCCCCACCACGCCGCAGAAGGAAGCGGGCTGGCGGATGCTTCCGCCCGTATCGCTGCCCAGCGCCGCAGGCGCCATCCCGGCGGCCACCGCCGCCGCCGCGCCGCCCGAAGACCCGCCCGGCACGCGATTTAACGCCCATGGGTTATGGCAGGGGCCGAACGCACTGTTCTCGGTGCTGGAGCCCATGGCGTATTCGTCCATGTTCAGCTTGCCCAGCAGCGGCATCCCCGCCGCGCGCAGCTTCTCCACCACCGTGGCGCTGTACGGGGAAACAAAGTTTTGAAGCATCCGGCTGGCGCAGGTGCATTTGCGCCCTTCCACCAGCATATTGTCCTTCAGGGCGATGGGCACGCCGTCCAGCGGAGAAAGCGGCTTGCCCGCCCGGCGGCGTTCGTCGCTCGCGGCGGCTTCCGCCCGCGCGGATTGGGCATACACGTCCAGATAGGCGAAAATCGCGTCGTTCTGGGCGGCGATACTGGCCAGATAAGCCTCCGTAATTTCCAGCGAGGCCAGTTCGCCTTTCCCCAGCGCGTCGGCCAGTTCGCGCACAGTCAGGCGACAAATTTCAGGATAGGGTCGCATGGGCAGGGCTCCTTTCCGTAAAGCGGGTCAGGCAATTTCCCGCGTCGGTTATTCAAACGTCTTGGGCACGGTGATATACGGGCCGCTCACGGTCTGAGCGTTCATCAGCACCCGCGTCAGCGGGAAGCTCTCCCCCGGCTCGTCCGGGCGCACGTTCACGCTTTTCTGGTTGCGGATGCGCGGGGCCTGCGGGGCCTGTTTGTCCAGCGCGGCCAGCTCGCCCGCAAAATCCACAATCCCGAGAAAATCTTTATCCATGGCCTTTTCGTCGCTGGCAGACAGGGTGAGCATGCTCAGCAGCGCCGTATTGCGCACAGTCTCGCGGCTCACCTGCTCCTGATGTTCGCGCTTCATCTCCTCGGCCACGTTCACGCCCAGTTTCAGTTCCTCCAGCTGTCTGGGGTCCACAAAATCCGGCGCGCCGGTCATGGGGCAGCTGGCATCCTTGATTTTGGGGAAGGCGATCACCTCACGCAGGGAGTTGGCGCCGGTCAGCAGCATGCACAGCCGGTCCAGCCCGAAGGCAAAGCCCGCGTGCGGCGGCGTGCCGTAGCGGAACGCGCCCAGCAGGAAGCCGAAGCGGTCCCTCGCTTCCTCCTTGCTGAAGCCCAGAGCGCTGAACACCTTGCTTTGCACGTCCGGCCGGTGGATTCGCACACTGCCGCTGCCCAGCTCCACGCCGTTCAGCACCACGTCGTACGCCTGTGAGCGCACCTGCGGCTTGGTGGCGTCGTCCTGCATCAGGTCGATGTCCTCCTCGTAGGGCATGGTGAAGGGGTGGTGCATGGCCGCGTAGCGGTTTTCGTCCTTTTTATACTCAAACATCGGAAAATCCGTAACCAGCGCAAACTGGAACTGGCTGTGGTCAATCAGCCCCATCAGCTCGCCGCAGCGCACGCGCACGCCGCTCAGCACCCGGCGGACCACTTCCAGCTGATCGGCGCAGAACAGCACGAAATCGCCCTTCTCCGCGCCCGCTGCCATCTCCAGCGCCGCCCAGCTTTCCGGGGTAAAGTACTTGGGCAGAATGCTGTTGATTTCCCCGTCCGCCTTGTACAAAATCCACGCCATGCCCTTGGCCCCCAGCTTCTGTGCAAAAAGGGTCAATTGCTCAATCACGGTGCGGGTAAAGGTTTCGCCGCCGCCTTTTACGTTGATGCAGCGCACCACGCCGCCGTGCTTCAGCGCGTCGGTAAACACGCCGAAAGACGACTGCGCCACAGCCTCGCTCACATCCACAATCGGCAGATCGAAACGCAGATCGGGTTTATCGTTGCCGTAACAATCCATGGCTTCCTGCCAGGTCAGGCGCTTAAAGGGCAGTTCCAGCGGGCGGCCCATCACACGCTCAAACAGGGTGGTAAACAGATCTTTGAGGAACGCAAGCATGTCCTCCTGCGTCACAAAGCTGCGCTCCATATCCACCTGCGTAAATTCCGGCTGGCGGTCGGCGCGCAGGTCCTCGTCACGGAAACAGCGGGCAATCTGATAATACTTGTCGATGCCGCCCACCATGAGCAACTGCTTAAACAGCTGGGGGCTTTGCGGCAGGGCGTAAAACGTGCCGGGGTGAACGCGGCTGGGCACCAGATAGTCCCGCGCGCCTTCCGGCGTGGATTTGCACAGGATGGGCGTTTCCACCTGCAAAAAGCCCTGCTCGTCCAAAAGCATTTCCGCCTCGTGCTGCAATCGCGCACGGAAGCGCAGGGTATCGTACATCTTGGGGCGGCGCAGGTCGAGGTAACGGTATTGCAGGCGCAGTTCCTCCCGCACCGGCTCGTCGTCGGTCAGCGAAAACGGCAGCGCCTCAGCCACGGATAAAACTTCCATGCAGTTCGCGGCCAGCTCTACCTCGCCGGTCGGGATCGAGGGGTTGTAGGTGCTTTCGTCCCGCAGGCGCACCTCGCCGGTGATCCGCACCACGCTCTGGTTGCGCAGGCGCTCCGCCGCGGCGAAGCTCTCCGCGTCCACAAGCGACAGATCAAACACCGCCTGCAGCGTGCCTTCCCGATCGTGTACGTCCACAAAAATGATGCCGCCCATGTCCCGGCGGGTAAGCACCCAGCCGCACACAGTGACCTGCGCGCCGATGTGTTCCCTGCGCAGAATACCGCAGTAATGCGTACGATACATCTCTGGTTTCCTCCTTGCTCTGGTGGGCGCACACTCTGCCGACCACGCGGCGCGCTGTGCACCCGGTTCGTTTCGGGGTACAAAAAAGCCTTCCGCCCCGATTGTTCATCGGGGTGGAAGGCGATGTGCTTCGTCTTCCGCGGTACCACCCGCATTGGCCGTTTCCGGCCCGCTCTTTCACGGAAACAGTGCCGCGCAAATGTGCGCCGTACGATTTCCCTTCGCTGTATCGGGCGTACCCGCTCGCGTCTACTGGGCCGTAACGGCTTTTCAAGCGAGTGCTCGGGGCTGTTCTTCTCTCCGGCGAATCTGCCGCGTTTCCACCATCGGCGGCTCTCTTTGCGATTCGGCTTCGGAGGTACTCCTCCCGTCATTGCCTTGCGAGCATTGTAACGGTGTGGGCTCGTTTTGTCAAGCGTGAAACGGTAAAAAAACAATACATACGTTCCACCTGGCACACGCTTCCCTTTGGTGCCTTCGCCTCCGTTCCTTGTCACAGAATAAAATCACTTGCGATCTTTATAGCATGAATGAATTGAAATAGTATTACACCGAACGCAGCGCACTTGACGCGTACTAGTCCGAATGGTACAATCGTACCAAAGAACGAGAACATCCGGAAAGAATAAGGAGGCGCGCATGAAAAAACTGGCGATCGCCCTGTTGTGTCTGGTGCTGTGCCTGCCATCAGTGGTTTGGGGGGAATCTTTCGCGGTCACAGATGCCGCGGGTTCCGGTTCCGCCGCGTTTGAAACAGCGTTGTCCGCGCTGAACGCCGGCAGTCTACTGGATGCGGTAAACGGTTTTGCCAAACTGGGCGCCGAAGAAGACGCGGCCCACTACGCACAGTACGCTAACGCGCTCCTGTTTTTACAGCGTGACGAACCTGACGAGGCCGCGCAGCTTTGGGCCGGTTTACCCGGCTTTCTGGACAGTGCGTATCAGCAGGCGAAAGCCGAGGCGTTGCAGGCGCACCGGTATGTGCAAAACGGCAAGTTCGGCTTTGTAAACGCGACCGGGGAATGGATCGTGCCCCCGGAGTATGATTGGGCGGAGCGGGTGTTTCGCGCGGAGAGTGCGAAACAGTATGAGCGGAACGATGCAGCCGCCGAGAGTGCGACTCCCTGCCTGGTCGCCGAAGTTTTTACCGGAACCACGCAGACGACTAAAACCGATACCGAGCCACAGACAGGAAAATACGGGCTGGTTCGCACCGACGGCACAATGGCCGTGCCGGTCGAGTATCAGTCCGTGCTTTGGGCGGTTAACGGCGTCGCCGCCGTAACGGATGGGCAAAGCTGCACCCTGTACGACCTGGCACAGGGCAAGCCTATTGGCGACGCCTACGAAGCAGTAGGCACATATGCGGAAGGCCTGATCCCTGTAAAGCAGAGCGGCCTTTGGGGTTATTACAGCCCGGCCAGCGGAAAACTGCTGGGTAACGGCTGCGCCTGGGAAAGCGCGCTGCCTTTCAGCGAGGGGTACGCAGGCGTATCCGCCGACGGCCAGTACGGCTTTATCGACCAGAACGGAAAAACAGCTGTAGCCCTGCAATATACCGGGGTAACCTCTTTCAGCGACGGGCTGGCGGGGGTGAGGATCGGGAAGAAGTGGGGATTCATCAACCCGCAAGGAACGTTGGTCATCAAGCAGGGTTATACGGAAGTCGGTTCCTTCGCCTTCGGGGCCTGCCCGGTCAAACGGGGCACCGCCTGGGGGGTAATCGATGCGCAGGACAACGTGATTCTTCGTATCAAGTACAGCGAAATTACCAACTTTGATCCGATTTACCACCGCGCCTGGATCCGGCAGAACAAGCTGTGGGGGCTGGTTTCCGCGTCCGGTGCCATCGCGATGAAACCCACCTGGAGTTCCCGCGACGATTTTAACGGCAACACGCTTTGCCGGGTCGGATACCAGAATAAATTCGGTTTTGTGGACGCCAACGGCAAGACGCGTATCCTGAACGTTTACGATGAAGCGTCATCCTTCCGCGCCGATTATGCGGCCGTCCGAAACAAAGACGGAAAAATTTCCTACATTGACAAAAGCAATAAGGGTTTCTCTCTCGATACCGATGTGCCGGTGGAATGCCGGTGCGGGTTCATCGAAGGCCGCGTCGTAACGGCAACCACCGTGCCCGCGCCAACAGTCACGCCCGCCGCGGACAGCGCACAGGTCGATGCGGTCGCCACCGAAGCCCCCGCAACCGTAACCACCTATAGCATCGCCTACAGCCTGTACGATTCCGAAGGAAAGCCCGTCACAATAGCACCCTATACGGACGGAACCGCCGCGAAGTAAACCGTTCATCATGCCGGATAGTAGTGAATAGTACGATGCACAAAAGGCCCGCCGTATCGCTAAGATGCGGCGGGCCTTGTTTTTTCCGTTCACACGGTTGTCTTTGCCTGATCTGTTGCCGGGGCAGTATCCGCCGTCGTCAACAGCCCCGGATTATTTCGCGCCCTTTTCGTACAGTTTCAGCCATGCGCCGCTGACCGAAGGCCAGGAATACTTTTGCCCCAGCAGGGCGCGTTTTTCTTTGTCCTCCGGGGTCAGGGTATGGGTCAGTTCTTGCGCCAGCAACGCGGGCACCTGCGAAAGGTCCGTGAATTCGGTCGTTTCAATTTCCAGCTCTTCCAGCTGTGGATAACGCAGCCAGCTTGCGCGCAGTACCTGCGCGCCCGCGTACAGATACTCCTGCAAACTCGCGGAAAACGCGTCGGTTGGGATGGCCAGCACAAACGCGTCCGCCGCCAGCCGCAGATAGGCGCTCTCGGTGCCGTCCATAAATTCCGTCAGCACCAGCGTATGGCAGGGCAAAGCGTTCGCCGCGTCGCGAACTGTGGCGAAATAACTGTCGTCGTCGCTTCCGTACGTCATCTGTAAAACCAGCGACCAGCCCGCCAGCGTTTCCGCCGGCAGGGTTTGCAGCCCTTTCAGCAGTTGCAGGTGCCGGTGGGTTGGCGAGGCATTGTAACCCAGGCAGATCACCGGCTTATCGGCCGGCAATCCAAAATGGGCTTTACAGGCGGCTTTATCCGCAATAGCACGCACCCGGTCAATATCCGCAAACACGGTTTGGCCAAAGTAAACCAGCGCGGTTTTCGTGGCGGCGGCTTCGCCGAACACTTCCCGCACACGCTGCACATGCAGCGCGGAATGCACGGTAATGTGGTCGCACTGATCCAGATACGGTTTCATCCGTTTCAGTTCCAGCCCGGTAGAACGCAACAGGTCGCTACCCCATAGGCTGCACACCCAGTCCGCCTCCGGAAAAGCACGGTGTACCGCACTGCCCAGCGCCAGATCCCGCTGGGACAGGTAATGGTTATGGATCACATCAAACGGGCCCAACGCTTTCAGCGCCCGGGCGTTGGCCGCAACGCGCGCCCACATGCGCAGGCGCGGGATATGGCGGATTACCGGCAGCGTATGCCGGTCATGGTAAACGGTTACGCCGTTCTCCCGAAAAAAGGAATCAAACTGGCTTTCCGCTTCCCAGATTGGAAACAATACTACCTGCCAGCCGTTGGGCAGCAGCAGGTTTTCGATATAGCGTTTCGTCCAGAAACTGCCTGCGTCCGCAATCATCAGGATTCGTTTGCTCATGGTTTTACTTCCCTCCGTCAGCAGTCTGCGCCGCTTTACGCTTTAAAACTCCCGCGCCCTCGCGCAGCACCTGCCGCGCCGTGCGCCACAGTGAGGCGATCTCCCGGCGGAACAGGTACAGCGCCAGCCCATAGACCGCCAGCAGCAGTGCGTATTTCACCAGTGTTTGATCCCGCAACAGATAGTTGGCAAGCGACGCCGCCAGCATCAGCCCCAGCGTATAGCCCAGATAACGGTACTGCGTAATCGCGCGGTAGTACTTCTCCCCGATCGCCGTGCGAAGTCCGAGTGACAGTATGGCCCCCGCCGCCGCCGCGATCGCCGCGCCCGCATCCTGTAAAAGGGGAATCAGCCATAAGCTGAGCCCCAGCGTGGTAACGGACGAGACCAGAAAAATGAGGGTGTTCCAATAGCTCTTTTTGGAGATGCCGATGCCCATGCCCGTGGTTTCGCCAAGGCAATAGCAGATCGGCGCAAGGAACAGGAACGGGAAATAGATCGCGGAGCTGCGGAAGTTATGACCCAACAACAGATATACCGGCACCTGAAACAGCGTCATCGTCAGCCCGAAACCGGTCAGCAGGCAGGCCATCAGCCGATGCACGGTAAAGAAGCGGCCCTTATCATCCTTCAGGTAATGCTCATACACGTAGGGCGCCCAGTAGGTGTTAAATCCGGACTGGATCACGTTGACCGTCGAGGCCAGCGTTAACGCCGAAGTATAGATGCCTACGGCAGCCGGGCTCATCAGGGTATCCAGCATCACCAGCGAAATGGCGGAGTTAAGCCACGACATCACCGCCAGCGGAATCAGCGGCGCAGCGAAGGAGCTCATCGTTTCTACAAACGGCTTGTCCACCTGCCGGTAAAAACGGGGGTTGAACTGGCGGCGCTGAACCCAGGTGAAAATCAGGGTAAATACGGCCATCAGCACCGTAAGCAGAATGATGGCGGGTTTCGCCGTCGCATCCTGAAAGGCAGTCGCCAGATAGGCGAATTTGGTAATCACGACCTGCAAAACGCCCTGAATGGTGTACAGTTTCGCGTTCTGCTCCATCCGGTAGCTCAGCGACAGATAACGGAACTGGATCTGACAGAAGCCGTATACCGCCATACAGACGTACACACCCGCGTCCGGCTGCTTCATCGCCAGGCTGCTGACACCCCGCCAGGCAAACGCCAGCAACAGGGCGGACAGCAAAGCGAAGCCCATCGACGTAACCGTGCAGAACGTAAGCATACCCCTGCGGTCGCTTTTTCCCGGCGGCTCCCGGAAGAAACGAACATATGCCTGATCCAGCCCCAGATAACACGTAGCGGAGAAAAGCGCCACGTAGGTGCTGAACAGTCCCAGTTTGCCATACTCGGTGGTAGAAAAAAGCCGGGTGGTAATCGTGGTAGCAACGAAACCCAACAGAAAGGAAATCCACGTGGTCATGGAAAAGCCCACAACATTCTTTAAAAAGCTCTTCTTGCTTTGCTCCATTCGGCGGTTTCCCTTTCGTGGCGTTTGCTGCCGGGGTTTCTGCTTTCCCCGGCGCGGGCGGAAGGTTCAGCTCTTTTTCGGCAGAGATACGCGGAATGCTGTTTGTTTTGCGTCGCTTTCACAGGTTACGGTGCCGCCGTACCCGTCCAGCGTTTCCCTCACGATGGAAAGGCCCATGCCGTGGCCTTCGCCCTTGGTGCTCACCCCTGCCTCAAAAATCTTTTCAAGCATCGCGGGCGGTATGGGATCGCCATTGTTGGCCACAGTAAACGTATAAGCCCGCAGGTCCTCGGCGATGGTGATACAGATACACGGTTTGGAAGATGTTTTTAACGCATCCATCGCGTTGTCGATCAGGTTGGCGAGCACCCGGCACAATTCCCAGGCAGGCATCGTCAGCCCGTCCAGCGAGCTTTTAATATCCAGCTGCAAATCAATCCCGCGATCCGCGCACGCCCCCGCCTTCACCTTCAGCAGGGCGTTGACGGCGGTGGATTTGGTGCGCAGAAAGCTGGATACCGATCGGATTTCACCGTACACTTTTTCCAGATAATCGGTCGCGTCGCCGTACTCCTTCATCTCCATCAGGCTGTACACCACCTGCAGATGGTTAAGGAAGTCGTGCCGCTGGGCGCGCAGCGTATGGTTCAGGGTATCCATTTCCGTATTGGTTTGCTCCAGCGCCTCAATCACCCGCAGACGGCGGCGCGTCATCAGCGCCTCGCGGATATCCAGAAAAGCGCCCCAGCTGGCGGTCAGACCGCCCAGGATGGCCAGCGCCTGGATAAAGTGATGGTTCTCCTCGGTGACGTCCATCAGCATCACATACAGAATGAAGGCCAGCAGTACGGCAATTTCGGATACGTTCACGATCACGGCGTACATGGACGCCTTGCCCACGTCGACCTCACGGCTCGGCTTTCGGCTCACGGTATTTCGACCCTCCAAACCTGCGCTCCATGCGCGCCTTCACTTTAGCTTCGTTCCCCAGTTCTCCGGGGTGGTAATATACCCGGTCCTCGTATCCCTCGGGTAAATAGGTCTGCTGCACGAAATGCCCGGGATAATCGTGCGGGTACTTGTATTGTGGCGTATGCTGGTGATCGATCGCGTAGCTCTGATCCCGCAGATACTCCGGCACGGCTGAGAAGCCGCCTTTTTCCGCGTCCTCCATCGCCGCGCCCAGCGCGGTGACGACGGTGTTGCTCTTTTCCGCGGTGGCGATCGCCAGTATCGCCTGCGCAATCGGGATGCGCGCCTCCGGCATGCCCACCGTTTCCAGCGCCGTGGCCGCGGCCTGCGCCTGCAACATCGCCACGGGATCGGCCAGCCCCACGTCCTCACTGGCATGCACGATAATGCGCCGCACAATCAGCTTGGGGTCCACACCCGCGTACAGCATCCGCGCGTACCACAGCAGCGCCGCGTCCGGGTCGCTGCCGCGCATGCTTTTAATAAAAGCCGAAAGCATATCGTAGTACAGATCCTCATCCAGCTTCAGCATGGGTTTCTGTACGCTTTCGTGCGCAGCGGCGAGGCTGATGAACCGGTATGGCCCGGGGTGCTTGCCATCGGTCGTTTCCGGCGTGGTTAAAAACGCCAGTTCCAGCGCGGAAAGCGCCACACGCACGTCCCCGTTGGCGATCTGCGCGATGTAGCGCAGCGCCCCGTCCTCGCAGACCACGGCATAACGGCCATATCCGCGTTCCCGGTCGGCCAGCGCCCGCTCCATCGCAGCGATCACGTCGTTCACGCTCAGCGGTTCAAACGCGAATACCCGGCATCGGCTTACGATGGCCGGGGTCATGCTGGCCATGGGGTTTTCGGTGGTGGACCCGATAAAGCGGATCAGCCCGCTTTCGATCGACGGCAGGATGCTGTCGCTTTGCGCCTTACTCCACCGGTGGCACTCGTCCAGCAGCAGGTAGGTTGCCTTGCCATACCGGGTACGGCGCTCCTCGGCTTCCTTGAGCACTTTGCGCACATCCGCCACACCGCTGGTAACGGCGTTCAGCTTTTCAAACGCGCTGCCGGTCATATTGGCTACGATGCCCGCCAGCGTGGTTTTACCGCAACCAGGCGGCCCCCAGAAAATGCTGCTTTGCATCCTGTCGGCCATAATGGCGCGGCGAAGCAGCCGGCCTTCGCCAACCAGCTTTTGCTGACCGATAAACTCGTCCAGCGTTCGCGGCCGCATCCGGTCGGCTAACGGAGCCTGCGTAGGGTGTCCATCCATTGTGCTCCACAGCGTCTGCTGGTCAAAATCGCTCATAACAGTTCAATCGTCGCCTTCAGGCCGTCTTCCTCCAGCGAGAACAGGGCAGGGGTATTGCCCAGCGCCAGCAGCGCGTGGCACATGCCGATGCCCAGATCCAGCCTGTGCCCGGCTCCGCTGACCGATACGGAAAGCGCTTTGTCCCCCTCCGGTTTGATCCGCCAGGGTTGCAGGTTGATGGCGCTGGGCGCGATCTGCACGTACTGCGCAACCTCGCGAAAGGTAAACGACAGTTTTTCAAACTCCGGGCAAAGCACGGCCATATCCTTACGTTTGCGGCGCAGTGGCAGATCCGGCAGGGTTTTGGGCCTGCCCAGCGCAATCAGCGATACGATTTTCTCGCTGCCTTCCGTTTGAATACCCACCTGCGCCCGACGGTATGTACCCGAGACCCAGCACCCGCCAAGGCCCAGTTCCACCGCGCGAAGCAGGAACATTTCCCCGCTTACACCCGCGTTCACAACGCTACGGGGCTGCGCGTCGGTCGTGATGATCGCGGCGAAACGCTGCACATTCTCAAACTTCACAAACAATGATCCGAGCGGCGGCTGAAACAGCGAGTTTTCACAAAGGCCAAGCGCAATCCGCACCCCCGGCATCGCAAGGCTGGTCGCTGCGGCAAGCAGCTCCCGCCATTGCTCCGCGTCCGGCGCGGCGCTGAAAGAGCGGCAGCTTTCTCTGCGCTGTGCCGCCTCAAACAGGCCGGTAAGCTTTGTGCTGTCAAAAAAACCATTCAATCTCCAGTTGTTGGTCAT
>JAEWYP010000020.1 GCA_023395615.1 Bacillota bacterium | reverse complement strand
GGCAGCCCCAGTCCCCCCAAAGGGTGATATTGATGGGCAGGCCCGCGCTTACGGAGGGGAAAAGGCGGGTATCCCGAAGCAGCGCGGTATCGCGCACCACCAGCAGGTTCGGGTTTTGCAGGGCGTAAGTCTCCAGCTCCGCTTCCCGCTGCTGGGATACCGTGTCCTGCGGGCGGGTCACGGCGTGCGCCGTAATCCGCAGGGCATAACCGGATACAACCAGCGACAGGCAGATCATCATCAGCAGAGCCGCGCGCCTGCCCCGTCCGGCGGGAGGTTTTTGAAGCATCAGAAAACCGAACAGCGCGGCGGCACAAGGCATCAACACCGTGTCCACGCCGCGACCGATCATCCGCCCGCGCAGCCCCAGATAGAGCAGCAGCAGGATCGCGCCTAACCATGCCAATGTTGCCGCGGCGGCGGTCAGCGGCGCGTTTTTCCGGTCGCCCAGCCAGCAGAGGGCAGTAAGCAGCGTTAACAGCACCGCCATCGCCGCATAACGCGGGTTTTGGGAAAAGAACGCAATCAGGCGGCCTGGCGCGCCCTCTGCGGAAAGGGGCGTATAGGCGGCGGCCATTTTTCGCAGCGCCGTCGTGTCAATATCGGAGCTTAGAAAATACCATTGCCGCACCAGTTCCGTTTCGGAAGCGCTCAAACCGCTGTTCGCGGCAAGGGCGGGCGTGGGATCGGTTTGAAAATCCGTATAGTCCATCAGGGCAATTCTGGCATTTTGCCAGCCGATATCAGGCTGCAGTCCCCGCAGGCTGATTTCCGCCTGCCGGATGCCGGCAAGCGCGCCGAACACGCCCACATACAGCGCCAGTGCGATCAACAGCGGGCGGAAGTACCGCGAGGGCTGTTCCCTGCGGGAACGCCACTGCCATAGAAACACCAGCGCCGAAAAGGCGAGGGCGGGCAAAACACTTACGGCGCGCAGGCAATAAGCGCAAACCAGCAGGAACAGACTTAGCCCATACGCGCGCAGACGCTGGCGGGCGGTATATCCGCTTTGTCCCGCGGTTAGCTGTTGGGCGACGGCTGCCGCGCCGGCCAGCCCCGCGGTGGAGGTATAACTGACCCGGCAACAGGCAAACGCCGCGAAAACGGAAAGCAGGATCAGCGTTCCCAGCCCGCTTGCAAGCCACGGGCGTCGCCGTGCCTGCGCAAGCTGCGCCATGTTTTTCCCAAGCACGACAGCGCTAAAATATAACAGCCCCATTTGATAAACGGAGAACCAGGCCACACCAGGCACGGCGAGGCTTACCCCATATAAAGCCCACGCAAGGAATGGGTGCGTGTAAAGGGTGAAATTGGCGGGCGTTCCGCCTTCAAAACCCATAAAGGGCTTCACCATCAGCATATCGTCCGAGTTCTCATACCTGAAGTTGCCAAACCAGAAAAGAATCAGGAACATCAGCGTGGCCAGAACAATGCCAAATAACCAGTCATACCGGATTCTTCGCCGTGTCAAGCCGATCCTCTCCCCTGTCGCGATGATGAATAAGCATAGCAACCTTTTGGCTGTTTTCAGGAACCGTTGGAAATGCAACCCGAAGGTATCACACCTGTCCCCCGGATGTCAAGCGTGCGGCGCTATTGGCAACCGGGTCGCACGCGTGCTATACTGGGGAACGACGGGCGATCCGGGCCCGCCGGACGGAAGGCGCACAGTGTGAACACCTGTCCGGTCCGGCGAAAAGGACGGAAACCGCCGAAGGGAATGCCAACCATGCAAAAAACGTACGCTTTGTTTGATTTTGACGGTACGCTGATCCGGGGCGATTCCATCCTGCTGTTTTGTCTGTATGGAAAACGGAAAGGGCTGTTAAGCTGTCGCGGAATGGCGTATTCCCTGTGGACGGCGCTGTTGTACGGCCTGCGTCTCTGCCCCCCGGTGCGGGCGAAGGAACGCGCGCTTTCCTTTTTGGTGGGGAAGAGCGCGGCGGAGGTGCAGGCGATCGCGGAGGACTTTGTGCAAACGATCCTGATTCCCCGCCTGCGGCCGGAAGGATTGCAGACCATCGCGCGGCACCGTGCGCAGGGGCATGAGGTGTTGCTGGTATCCGCTTCTTCTTATTTTTATCTGAAACTCCTCAAAGAGGTACTGGGCGTAACAGATATCATCTGTACACGACTGGATGTGGACGAGAACGGCGTTTTCGCGGGCCGCGTGTGCGGGGAGAACTGCCGTGGAGTGCAAAAACCGCTGCGGCTGGCGGAGTATCTGGCCGCGAAGGGCGACCGGTTGGATTACGAAAGCTCCTGGGCGTATGGCGA
The DNA here is from genome assembly GCA_023395615.1 of Bacillota bacterium. Lineage (GTDB taxonomy): Bacteria > Bacillota > Clostridia > Christensenellales > Aristaeellaceae > CAXXOK01. The sequence goes on along the minus strand of JAEWYP010000020.1, from coordinate 18,974 downwards.
TTCCAGCGGTGATCTGCCGATGCTGCGCCTGTGCGGACATAAGGTGGGTGTCAACCCCAAACCGAGAATGTGGAGGAAACTTCGCAAAATAGAGGGTTCTGAACGTATGATGTGGAGCGAACCGGCGCAAAACGAGCGTAAAATAAAACCGAGTGGAGTATAATTACTGTACTGCCTGACACGGCGTAATAATTGGTGTGGAGCCGGGACGCAGGAGCAGGCGGAGAATCGTCAGGGGGACATGAAATCTCTGACGGGCACAGGCAGCTGCGGGGGAGGCGACGGAGGATGAGTTTTGCCCGGGTGGACGAGATGATGCGGCAGGCGGTGGAGAAGGGTGCCTTTCCAGCGGCGGTGCTGCTGGCGGGTCGAGGGGAAAAGGTGTTGTTCCGCCGTGCTTACGGGCGGCTTGGCCTGGGAGAGACGGAACCGAAAACCAACGAGCAGACACGGTTTGACCTCGCGTCGCTGACGAAGCCGCTGGTAGTGGCTATGCTTACGCTGCGCGCGCTGGAAAGCGGCAAACTGTGCCTGTGGGATACGCTGGACACGTTCATTGACGCGCCGGAAGATAAGAAGAAGATTACCCTGCGCCAGATTCTCACTCATACGGCGGGGTTTCCGGGCGGGGTGCATCTCTGGCAGGCGACCAACGACCCCGGTCGCGCCGCGGAGCTGTTGCTGAACGCGCCGCTTGCCGTCCCGCCGGGGAAAAAAGTACTGTACACAAGCACAGGGTACCTGCTGCTGGGGCTGTTGCTGGAATGCCTGTACGGTCAGCCTCTGAACGAGCTGGCGGAACAGGAGGTTTTCTGGCCCCTGAAAATGACCCGCTCTGGGTATCTGCCCGATGGGGATAATATTGCCCCGACGGAGCAACAGCCGGATGGAACCCTTCTGTGCGGCCGTGTGCATGATGAGAATGCCCGTTTTCTGGGCGGCGCGGCGGGTAACGCGGGGGTATTCTCCACGGCGGATGATCTGGCGCTGTTTATGCAGATGCTGGCGGCGAAGGGTGCGCTTTCGGACGGGACGCGCTACCTTAGCGCCGCTACGGTCAGGCTGGCCCTGCAAAACCACACCCCGGGGATGGAGCAGGGCCGGGGCCTCGGCTTTTACCTGCCCGGATATGACGACGGTTACGCGGGCGATCTGTTCCCCCGCGAAACGGTTGGGCATACTGGTTTTACCGGCACCAGCTTCACGTTGGACCCGACCGACGGGTTTTACGTAATCCTGCTGACCAACCGGATCTGCCCGTCGCGGGATAACGCTGCGATCTACCGCGTGCGCAGGCTGGTGCACAACGCGGCGTACGCCGCCGCGCACTGATCGGACCCGCCCGGCGGCGGAACACAGGAAAGCGGAAGGTAATTCGCTTTTCACAACGAAAGAAGCGATAAAAAATGATGCAAATTGCGTTAGTTGCCGATTTTCACGGCAACTGGCCCGCAACGCAGGCGCTGGAACGCGATCTGACAGCCCGGAAGGTGGACAAGGTATACTGTCTGGGCGATCTGGTGGGTAAAGGCCCGGATAGCGCCCGCACGTTTGACTGGGTGGTCGCCAATTGCGAACTGGTGCTGGGTGGTAACTGGGATTACGGCATCGGTTATCGGATGTTCGCGCCGGACGGGTTTTACTGGGAACAGCTGGGCGAAAAACGACTGGCGTATCTGCGCAACCTGCCGCTGGAAAAAACGCTTTCTCTCAGCGGGCGGCATATCCGCCTGTTCCATGGTCGCCCCGTGATGCGGGAACTGGTGACCGCGCAAAGCGAGGCGGCGCAGATAGAGCCTTTCTTTACGGATTGCAACGGCTTTGCCTGCGACGTGGTGGGCTATGCCGACGCGCACCGGCAAGCGATGCGCACTATGAACACGGGGCTTTTCTTCAATTGCGGAAGCGTGGGCAACGCCATGGGCGTGCCCATCTGTTGTTATGCCATTCTGGAGGGGGAAGAACACGGCCCCGCCGCCTCGCTGGATCTGCGGCTGATTACCGTGCCCTACGACCGCGAACAGACCGTGCGGGACGCGCAGGCGGCCCCGCGGGTGCCGCGCATCGAAACCTTTATCCGCGAAGTACAAACGGGCATCTACAGTCGGTAGCGTCGTCCAAGGCCTCCTTTGGGAAGGGGACTGCGGTCCCCCTACCCGGTCGGTTTGATCGTCGCGCACGGCACGATCGTGCCTGGCGCTCGTCAAACCTCCCACCTGCGGGTCGCTCACGGCTGCGCCGTGGTGCCCACCGGGCACACGCTTCCCTTCGGTGCCAACCGCCCCCTAAAGAAGGACGAAAAACTTCTAAACCAACATGCGGAATAAAAACATAATGATATAAGGCTGTAACAATAAAAGTCGTACTCAGAGGATGTCATTTGAGCAATCAGAGTGCGACTCAATTATATTATATTGATTCTATTTAAGACGCTCAAATATCGTTCCCCGTCTGATCCCAGAGGGGGCGGTTGGGAGGGGGACCACAGTCCCCCAGCCCAAAGGGAGCTTTAGCGACCGTAGTCTCCCAGCCCAAAGGGAGCTTTAGCGACCGTTATATATCCACCGGCAAATCCGTATCGGCGAAGGGATCGTTGCCATTATCGGGCAGGGTGGCCTGTTCCGGCCTGCGTGCGGGAACCGGCGGCAGGTCGTTTAAATCCTTGGGGGGTTCCACAATGTGGATGTCCAGCGTATTATCGCCAAAAACAACCGTGGCCGATTCGCCGGGGTGGGTCAGCGCCAGCACCTCGGTCTGGGGCGTGCGGGCGCGGCGGGCGAAATCAATCGCTACTTCGGGTCGATCCTGCCAGTGCATGGGGATGAAAAGCCGTGGCTTTTTATTTAAAATAAACTGGTTGGCGCCCGCGTCGTACATCTCCCCCTGCCGTGGATCGACTGGGAACATGCACAGGTCGATGACGCCGGAGGGGATGGGCTCGCATGCGGCGCGGAAGGCTTCCTCGGCGGCCTCGATCTCCCGCAGGGAGCTTTCCTGCCGCCAGTGCCACAGGTTTAAATCCCCCGCGTGAAAAATGTTCATTCCGTAAGCGGAGACCAGAAAGCTTACGCCCAGGTCGGTACTGTCGAAGGCTTTCACGGAGATGTCTTTGGTCAGGGTGATTTCCTCCAGCGGAGAAAGGCGGCGGCCACGTTTGCCGATGGGAAGGTCGGAGCTGACAACGTAAACGATGTCGGGGCGTTCTTCGCGCCATTCGTACACCACGGGGTCCAGATGGTCGGGATGCGCGTGGCTGATGAAAACGATCACTTGCTCGTAAGCCCCCAGAATGCTCTGGTTCAGCCTGCCTACATCCGAAAGCCGCCTGTTTTCTCCCTCCCAGTAGTCAAAAACCAGCAGGGTACCGCCCACTCGAACCGAAAAACCACTGTTATAATGATAGGTTACCTTGAGTTGCTTTTGCATGAAAAAAACCTCCGTCATCATGAAAGGGTCGTAACATTCTGCTCCCGCGAGCACACCGGGAAAGTGCAAAATATTACAAATGATTGCTCATGAATCTAGCGGCTTATCGCTTTGAAATCGGCCTTTGAAAAGTGCGCCGACCTCCATCGCGTCGTACGAAGTATAGCATAACCGCCATGGGTTGTCAACAATCTGGTTATTTTTTGTCACTTTATCTCCACAATTTTGTCATAAATCTGATTTTACATCCTGCATTCTCCACTTTGAACCGAAGGGTACGGTTCGGGGGCGGTATTCTCCATCCGGTGGAATCCCTTCCGGGAAAACGCGGCAAAACGGGAGGGGGCGGTGTTTCCGTACACTGCAGCCGGGGTGCGGCGCGGTTGCCCCGCCGGCGCGGCGCATGGTATAATAAGCGCAATGCCGCAACCGTGCCGGATCGAAGGCTGCGATGAAAACGGAGGGACCGGACTTGGCTGAGAAACCGATTCTGTTGATTATGGCCGCGGGGATGGGTAGCCGTTATGGAGGCCTGAAACAGATGGACCCTGTGGGCCCGGATGGGGAATTTATTCTGGACTATTCTCTTTTTGACGCGCAGCGCGCCGGTTTCGGGCGGGCGGTGCTGGTGATTAAGCGGGAGAACGAGGCGGATTTTCGGGAGTTGCTGGGTTCGCGCGTAAAAATGCCGATTTCATACGCCTATCAAGAGCTGAACGACCTGCCCGCAGGGTACGCCGTGCCCGCCGGGCGCAAGAAGCCGTGGGGTACGGGGCACGCGGTACTTTCCGCCGCCGGGAAGATTGACGCGCCTTTTTGCGTTATTAATGCAGACGACTATTATGGCGCCACGGCGTTCCGGCTGGCGTACGAACACCTTGCGACGCTAAAGGACGACGGAGATTTTTCCATGGTGGGGTATCGCCTCAGTAATACATTAAGCGATACCGGCTATGTGGCCCGCGGCGTTTGCGACGTGGCGGAGGACGGGACGCTGGCAGACATCCGGGAGCGTACGCACATCATCCCCAGCGTGGACGGCCCGCTGATGAGCGAGGATTTGCAGACCTATACCCGCCTGTCTCCGGATGCGATCGTCAGCATGAACATGTGGGGGTTCCCCCCCGCGATGATGGAACGTCTGCGCGAGGCGTTCCCCGCGTTTCTGGATCGGGTGCTCGCCGAAAACCCCGAGAAGGCGGAGTTTTTTCTGCCGTTTGTGGTGGACGGGCTGTTGCGCGCCCACCGCGCGCGGGTTACGGTGGCCGCTACACCGGACCGCTGGTACGGCGTTACCTACAAGGAAGATCGCCCCGTGGTGGTGGACGCGCTGCGTCGCATGACCGAAGCCGGGCTGTACCCCCGCCCCCTGTGGAGGGCGTAACAGCCGCGCGAGCCGATTGATCTTCCCCCACAGCCCCAGGAGGACGTATGCGAAAAAAGCCCACGGTTTTCACCCTTGTACTATGGGTTGCCCTCGCGGGTTGCTGCGTGGGTGTGTTGCTGCTGTTGCCCAAAACGATCGACGCGTATAACGCCTATACGATCGAGCGGGACGCTACGCCCACCCCGACCGCGGTGGTCGCCAGCGTTTTGCAGGTGACTGTCGACCCGGCCAACACACCCAGCCCAACGCCAATGGTGCTCTCCGCCGGTTCATCCGGCGATGCGGTAACCAAACTGCAAACCCGCCTGCAGGCGCTGGGCTTTTATTCCGGCGCGCTGGACGGGCAATACGGGCAGGGCACCGCGACCGCAGTCAAACTGTTCCAGAGCCAGCACGGGCTGACCGCGGACGGGCTGGCGGGCACGGAAACGCTGAACGCCCTTTACAGCGACGCGGCGGAAACCTATATCCCCACGCCTACGCCCTCCCCCACGCCATCCATGCTTAGCAAAGGGGACAAGGGCGACGCGGTGCGCGCCCTGCAACAGCGCCTGAAGGACCTGGGGTATTATAACGGCAACGTGGACGGGGATTTTGGCGGCGGCACGCAGGAGGCTGTGCGCCTGTTCCAGAGCCAGAACGGGCTGGATGTGGACGGGGTTAGTGGTGGCGCGACGCTTGCGGCGGTGTTCGCCTCGGACGCGCCGACGGTATCCGTTACCCCCACGCCGGACCCGGCCAGCCTGCCGATACTGGTGAATAAAGATCATCCCATCACGGAAGATTACCGGCCGCAGGACCTGGTGGACCTGCGCAACGTTTTACCGTCCAGCCTGGTCTACGTAAAAGGCAGCGACATCCAGGGCAACCGCGACGCGGCCGCTGCGCTGCAAACCATGTTTGAGGCCGCCAAGGCGGACGGTATCACCGGCTGGCAGATCAGCGCGGGCTACCGCAGCTACGCCTACCAGCAGCAGCTGTTTCAAAAACAGGTGGACGATTACATGGCGCAGGGTAAAAGCAAGGCCGACGCCGTTGCCGCCACCAAGCTGACCGTGGCCGACCCCGGCACCAGCGAGCACCACACAGGTCTTGCGTTTGACATTACCGTGGCCAATACCATTTTCAAGGGCACCAAGCAGCAAATCTGGCTGCAAAAGCATTGCTGGGATTACGGCTTCGTTATCCGCTATCAGGAGGGCAAGGAGAAAATTACCGGTTTTGTGGCGGAGTGCTGGCATATCCGCTATGTGGGCGTGCAGCATTCCACCGTGATGAGAGATCACGACTGGTGCCTGGAAGAGTACATACAAGAGATGACGAAATAACGGAATAACGCTTCCGTAGCCACCCTTCTGTTCGCAGGCCCGCCGCTGAAACGCGCGGGCCTGTTTTTGTCGTAAAATATCTCGGGTTTCCATCCGTCTTGAAAGCAAAGGATTTTTCAATTTTCGTAAATTTTCGATTGTGGAGGAGGAAAATTTCTCCCATCCGGCTCACGGTTCATGTTGGCCGAACAGAACAAATGTATAATATGTAAAATATTATACCAAAAAAGGAATTCGTTCTATTTTATTCTCCTGCGAATGCAACTAGAATGCAATCAAGAGGATAGGTTAACGATATCCTGACAAATGAAGAACCGATGGACGTATTTACGATGGGAGGAGTTTTAAGGGCAAAGGTGTGAGGAAAAATGAAAATGAAGAATAAATTGAAAGGGAGAGTATTCTGCTTTGAAACGTAAACTGCTAGTGTTCCTAATGGTGCTGGCGATGCTGACCAGCGTGATTCCTGCCCTTGCGGAGTCCGCCGCAACGACTGCCGCTTCTCCCATTGTTGGGGTAACGGCCGCGACGCATGTGGAAGACCTGGGGCAGGTTGTGGATTCCTTTACGGTACAACTGGCGGACGGCTTTGACGCCGCCGGTATCGGCACGGACAACATTTTCATCGAAAATAATTATGTGCATCCTACGTTCCCTATTTACGCCGACGGTGTAAAGTCGGTTTCCACGATGAACGGGTTTATGACGATCAAAGTGGATCCCTTCCTTTACAAAAAGGGCTTTATCGTCAGCTGCGTAAAGGACGGCCAAATGCTGTTCAGCTTCACCATCGACAACGTTACCTCCTTCACCACCGCCGTGGTGGACGAGTTTAAGGTGGTAAAGACGAGCGCGGCGAACTACCGCATCTTTGAACCTTCCACCACCGAGAAGCTCCCGCTGATCATTTGGTTCCACGGCGCGGGCGAGCGCGGCGACGATACGTATCTGCCGCTGGTCAACTACCGCGGCGCGGTATGCTGGGCGGAACCTTCCTATCAGGCGAAACATCCCTGCGTGGTGCTCGTTCCCCAGATTCCCGCAGAAGGCACTTGGGACAAAACAGAGTTGGACGATGTGCGCGCCATGGCGGACAAACTGATTGCCGACGGTCTTGTGGATCCGAACCGTGTATACGCGGTAGGTTTTTCCGCGTATCAGGCAACGCTGTGGTTTGATACTTACAACGTGGACTTTGTGGCCGGTTCGATCCATTGCCTGTACTGGCACGCATATGATCCCAATCCGGCTACCGGTGCCGATTGGAATGGCGTTGGCTGGGATGTGATCGCCAAAGCGCACCTGCCGCTGTGGAGCGTCGTAGCCAAGGGCGATCCGACGGGTGGAGACGTGGAAATGGAAACCTACCACATTCCGTATCAGGTGGCGAACAATCCCAATTTCCACTATACGGAATGGACCACGGAAGAAATGGCGCAGTATCAGCTGTCCGGTTCCAGCCTGCACTGGGGCTGGTTCCCGGCGGTGAATAATCAGGAAATGATCGACTGGTTGTTCTCGCAAAATCTGCAAAACCGGTGAGCCAAAAGGAACGCGCCTACCGGGAAGAGGCAGGATTTACTTCGGAGAACACGCTCAAACGGGGCTTGCGACGCGAAAGCGGCGAAAGCCCCGCGTAACGGAAGATCGCCGTAACGCGAAAAACTCTCCGCCCAATACAGCGGAGAGTTTTTCTTGTGCGCGGGTAAATGCAGGCAGGTTACCTGATCGGTGTTACTTTGGGTTAACCCGCGAGGATGGCAGTAAACAGCTTCGTCTACACGCGTTTCATTACGGCTCGATGCCGAAATAGCGCACCGCGTTATCAAAGCAGATGCCGCGAATGATGCGGGCAAGGGTTTCTTCGTCGTCGGGGTACTCGCCGTTTTCCACCCAGCCGCCGATCAGCTCGCACAGCAGGCGGCGGAAATACTCATGCCGGGGATAGCTTACGAAGGAACGTGAATCGGTCAGCATCCCCACGAAGGTGCTGAGCAGGCCCACGGACGACAGTGTTTTGATCTGCTCGCGCATCCCTTCCAGCTGATCGGCAAACCACCAGGCGGTGCCGAACTGCACTTTGCCGGGCACCCCGCCCTGGAAGGAACCGGCGATGGCGGCCAAGGCATAGTTAAACGCCGGGTTGAGCGTGTACAGGATGGTCTTGGGCAGGTAACCTTCGCGATCCTGCGCGTCCAGAAGGCGAGCCAGTTTGCCGGCGAAAGGTTCGTCCGCGATGGCGTCATACCCGGTGTTGGGGCCGAACGCGGCCATACCCCGAGTGTTTACGTTGCGAAGCGCGGCGATGTGATACTGCTGTACCCAGCCGCGGCGGTGGTAGCTTTGCGCCAGCCCCAGCAGGACAGCGGTGCGGTAATGCTCGGCGCAGTCCTCGTCCACCGGCTGGCCCTGCGAACCCTGCTTGAAGGCTTTTTCCGCTTTGCGGCGATCCACCTCGGCAAAGGGCAGACGGTCCAGAGCATGGTCGGCGATACGCGCGCCGTGGTTGTGGAAGTATTGCACCCGCGCGTCCAGCGCGGCGATCACTTCGTCCAGCGTATGTACGGGCAGGCAGGCCGCGGCGGAAAGCCTGCGCAGATACTCCGCGAAGCCGGGCTGGTCGCACTGCAGGGCGGCATCCGGCCGGAAAGCGGGCAGCACCTTTACGGTAAAGTCCGGGTCGGCGGCAATGCGTTCATGGTCGGCCAGCGTGTCGGCGGGATCGTCTGTGGTGCACAACACTTTGACATGGAAACGTTCGATCAGGCGCTTGGCGCGGTAATCCTCCTGCGCCAGCAGGGCGTTGGCGCGATCCCATATGCTTTGGGCCGTCGCCTCACAAAGCGGCTCCGTGATGCCGAACACGCGCTTTAGCTCCAGATGCGTCCAGTGGTAAAGCGGGTTGCCGATCATGTCGGGCATGGCTTTGGCGTAGGCCATAAAGCGCTCGTAATCCCCGGAAGTGCGGATAAAGGTATCGTCGTACCCGTATGCGCTCATGCCGCGCCACTTGTAGTGGTCGCCGCCCAGAAACAGCTGTCCCACGTTGCGGAAACGCAGATTATCCGCGATGTCCGCAGGGGACAGATGGCAATGGTAATCAAAAATCGGGCACGGTTCGGCGTACCGGTGGTACAGCGTTCTGGCCGTATCGGTGGTCAGCAGAAAATCTTCGTCCATAAAGGGTTTCATGGCAATGCTCCTTTTCTGTGGCAGGCCGCGGGCAGTTCCCGCGGGCGGCGCACATGCCTGTGATATCGTTTCTTCCGCGACGCCGTCAAGGCTTGCGCAGATATTTCGCAAGCGTTGCGCGCACCGCGCCCCGGCCCGCGATCAGCTCCCGGAACAGGGTTTCCACTTTATCGCCCAGCCCGACCGTATACAGGTTGACGCCGAACAGCCCTTCGTTTTCAAGCATCGGTTTCAGTTTACCCTGCGCAGTCTCCGGCTGCCCGACGGTGATGCCGCTCAGTTGTTGGGTCAGGGTCGCAAGCATCGGGTCGCCGGAACGCTCAAAGGGGCGCAGCTCGTCGTCCACCCCCAGCAGGTACCTGAGCCACCCTGCCAGCGTAAGCGGGATCAGGGTGAGACTCGCGGTCGAAAGCGTTGGCGAGGCCGCGTAGGCTTTGATGGTTTCGCCAAACCGGATGGGTATCTTTTGCGACGTATCGGTGGCGATGCGCTGGGGCGTATCCGGAATAAAGGGATTGGGGAAGCGCTGGGTCAGCACCTCGTTCAGAAAATCCCGCGGATTCAGGATGCCGGGATCGGTTACGACCGGCAGGCTTTCGTCGTAGCCGATGCGCGTGACCAGCGCGGAAAGCTCCGGGTCGCGCATCTCGGCGGCGATTGAATGGTAGGACAGCAGACAGCCGAATACGGCCAGCGCCGTGTGCAGGGGATTTAAGCAGGTAGTCACCTTCATGCGTTCCACCGCGTTTACGGTATCGCGGGTGGTAAAGGAGACGCCGGCCTTTTCCAGCGGCGGCCTGCCGGCGGGAAACGCGTCCTCGATCACCAGATACTGCGGGATTTCCGCGTTCACAAACGGGGCGATGTAGGTGCCGCGTGCGGTAATCAGCGGGTCGATCCCCGTTACGCCCAGATGTTCCAGTTTCTTTTGCACTTCTTCGGCGGGGCGTGGGGTAATTTTATCAATCATGCTCCACGGAAAGGAGACACGGGCGGGATCGCTTACATAATCCAGAAAGCCAGGTTCCGCAAAACCGTTTTCCACCCAGCCGCGCGCTATGGCCAACACCGCTGATTGCAGTTTTTCGCCATTATGGGAGCAGTTGTCCATGCTGACCATCGCGATGGGATATGCCCCCGCCTGATAGCGGCGTAACAGCAGCGCCGTGGTCAGGCTCATGGCATGGCGCGCCTTGCCGGGGCCGTTCGTCAGGTCGTCCCGCACCAGCGGGAGGAATTGGCCGGAGAGGTCCGTAACGGCGTAGCCTTTTTCGGTGATGGTGTAGCTGGCCATATGCAGCGTGGACGAAGCAAACAGGTCGTACAGGCGGGCCAGCTGACCCGGTTCGTCGGTCGCCAGCGCCTCGGCGACAGCAGCCAGCACCGTGCAGTCCACGGCGCCGTCGGCGTGCAGGCCGGCTACCAGCGACAGCAGGTCGTGCGGCGCGTAAATCTTGCGGATAATATCAAAGTCGAAGGTCTCCGCCGCAATCACGCCGGTAGTACATGCGCCCATTTCCAGCAGACGCTGCGAAAGCATGGCGATAAAACCACGGAAGATATTGCCCGCCCCGAAATGCACCCATTCCGGCCGGCTGGCCGTGGCGGCGCGCATGGCGGGGATGGAAAACCCGGGCAGCCGGATATCCGCCGCCTCCCAGGAGGCAGGATCGTTAAGGCCGGTTAAGGTCAGTTGCATCGTTTATTACACTCCTTATCGGTTGCGTTGCGGCCTATCAATTCAGGTATCCCAGCAGCGTGGGCAGCCAGGAGGTAATAAACGGCACGTAGGTTACCAGCATCAGGCCGGCAAGCATTACGCCGTAGAGCGGCAGCATCTGCTTTACCACGTCTTCCAGGCGGCGTTTGCCTACCGCGCAGCCGATGAACAGCGCGTTGCCGACCGGCGGGGTGCACAGCCCGATGGCGAGGTTGAAGATCAGCATGATGCCGAACTGGATGCTGTTCATGCCGATGCTCAGGCAGACCGGCAGCAGGATCGGCGAGCAAATCAGGATCAGTGGAGCCATGTCCATAATGCAGCCCAGCACCAACAGCATCAGGTTGATCAGCAGCAGGATCACGTACTTATTATCGGACAGGCCCATCAGCGACGAGGCGAACAGCGTGGGAATGTTCAGCTTCGACACCATATAGGCGAACGCCCCCGCCGAGGCGATCAGCCCGAACACGACCGCGAGGCTTTTGAGCACGTTAAACAGCAGATAGGGCACATCGCGCATTTTCAGCTTCCGGTACAGGACCGTGGAGGTAAAAAACGCCCACAGGCAGGCCACGGCGGCGGACTCGGTGGCAGTGAAGAAGCCGAACGCCACGCCGCACAGAATGATGAGCACCGTAAGGATCGCCGGGATGCTTTGCCCCATGATTTTCAGGGTTTGCAGGAAAGGCACCTTATCCCCGATGGGATAGCCGCGCCGCGCGGAGATAATGCCGTTGGCGACCATCAGCAGCAGCCCCAGCATAATGCCCGGGATCATGCCGCCCATAAACAGGCCGCCGACCGATACGCCGCCCACCGCCATGGAGTAGATAATCATGTTGTGGCTCGGGGGGATCAGTACGCCCTGGCAGCTGGATGTTACGGTCAGCGCGCAGGAGTAGTCCGGGTCGTACCCCGCGCCGTTCATTAGCTGCATTTCCAGCGGCCCCAGGGAGGAAATATCCGCCGCGGAGGAACCGCTCATGCCGCCGAACAGCATGGAAGCCAGCACGTTTACGTGGCCCAGACCGCCGCGGAAGCGGCCGACCAGAGCGTTAGACAGGGCAACCAGCTGGTCGCTTACGCCCCCGGCCCCCATGATTTCGCCTGCCAGCAGGAAAAACGGGATGGCCAGAAGGCTGAAGCTGTTGATGGAGGAAGCCATGCGCTGCATCATGGTCATCAGGTTGGTGCCCGTGTACAGCATGGTGAGGATGGTGGAAGCGCACATGGCGAAGATCACCGGCAGCTTCATGATAATCAGCAGAAAAAAGGAACCGAGCAACAGAATAATCGCCGTATTTACATCGTAGCTCATACGCCGGTATCCTCCTTATTGGGTTTGCGAAGCCCCGGCAGATCCGGCGGCACGTAAACGCTGTGGCGTTTGGGATAAATCGTATCCAGCGCGGACGGCAGCAGGTCCTCGCGGCCCAGCATGTGCATCAGCGCGAAATAGACGATAAAGAAACCGCCAACGGGAATGGTGAGATACAGCATGCTTTTAGGCAGCGCGCGCACGATTTCCAGCTTCCCTTTCATGCCGATTCCGATGATGAGCACACCGTAGTAAATAATGAAACAGCCGATAGCCATCGTAATCAGGGAGTTGACGACCGACCATATCTTTTGAAATTTCTTCGGAAACAGGTTAAAAAACAGGGTTATTTCTACGTGCGAACCGATTTCCACGCCGATCGCCATGGCGATGAACGCCATCCAGATCATCAGCATCCGGCTCATCTCGTCCGCCCAGACGATGCCGTGACCGAACCAGCGCAGGATCACGTCGGAAGAAACGATCAGTACCAGCGCAACGCTGAGTACCAGAAAAACAAGGACGAGGGCCTTGTAAATTGCATTGATCACCTTGGAGAACGGGCGTAGGAAAGCGTCGCCCCGCCGGGGAAGGGTGTTTTGCGGCATAAGGGGCCTCCTGTGCTATGCTTTGGAAAACGCGGGGAAGGAAGAAGCGGCGGCAAAAAAGAAGCCGGGGAAGGGGAACGCGCCCCTTCCCCGGTGACGTGAACCATCCGGTAATCCAGTGTTACGGGAGGATGGTTACTTGGCTAAATCCTGAATGGACTTGATGATGTCCGCGTATTCGGAATACTTGTCGTATACGGACACGGCGACGGCCTTGATTTCCGCCATCGCTTCGGGGGACAGGGTAACTTCCTGCGCGCCTGCGGCGATGCTGGCTTCACGGGCCTTGGTCTCGTACTCGTTCCACAGTTTCTTTTCGGTTTCGCTGGCGTTGGTGGCCGCGGTCTTGATGATGGCCTGATCGTCCGCGCTCAGGGAGTTCCAGGTATCGCCGTTGATGGCGACCCATTCCGGCAGGCGGGCGTGTTCGTCCAGCATAAAGTAGGGAGCGACTTCGTAGAAGGTCTGCTCGTAATAGGTGGGCCAGTTGTTTTCCGCGCCGTCGATAACGCCGGTCTGGATGGCGGCGTAGATTTCACTCATCGCCATGGTGGAGGGGTTGCCGCCCATCGCGGACAGCATATCCACCAGAGAGCCCAGCATGCGGATGGTCTTGCCTTTGAAGCCGGCCAGATCGGTGATCTTGTCTTTGGTGAAGAAGCAGCGCGCGCCGCCGTCGTACCAGCACAGGCCGATGATGTTGGCGTCTTTGCAGGCCATCAGCATATCGTCGCCGATTGCGCCGTCCAGCACTTTCCAGTAGTGATCGTAGTTTTCAAACAGGTAGGGCAGGCACAGCACGTTCAGCTTGTTGCCGTAGCTGGCGAAGGAAGCGCAGGATGCGCGCACCAGCTGTACGGAACCGTAGGTGAGCTGCTCGATCGCATCGTTCTCGTTGCCGAGCACGGCGTTGCCGTACACGATCATACCGATGCGGCCGTTGGTTTTGTCGTAGATTTCCTGCGCCATCGCCTTGGAAGCTTCCACCGTGGGGTAGCCGTCGGCATGGTTATCAGCGTAGATCAGGGTCAGTTCGCTGCCCTCCAGGTCCAGAGACGACTGCGTTTTGTCCACGGCGAGCGCGCCGGTTGCCATGGTGAGCGCCAGCGAGAGCGCCAGAATGAGCCCCAGGATTTTCTTCATAAACGGAACCTCCTATGATGTTTGTGGATAACGGGCCGTGCGATTGATATGATTGTACCGTTAAATTTACGACTTGTCAACAGGGATTCACGCAGTTAAGAGAAAAAATAACGATCTTTTCCGGAATGAGGATGTTTCGGGATCAAAATGGGGAGTATTATGGCGTAAAACAGGACGAAAAAAACAAATAATCGCTTTGCTTTCCGGGTTTTGACAGGGAAAAGAAACGAAAACGACCGTTATATTTAACGGTCGTTTGGGGTCGGATCATATCGGTAAAAAGGTTGAAGAATGAAAAACGGTTCCGGATCGGGCGATGCTGCAGAATGCGGTTCACGGAAAAGACGATCCGGTGGGCGGAGGGGCTGTGCGGCATACTCCCGGTCACGCAGGTATCCTTGGAGCTGCGAACAGAGAGGGCTATTTATAACTGTCTGCGTTCTGTGGAAGCACAATATTGGTAAGGATGCTCGTTTTGCGAAGATCGGGCACTTTCCCGTCCAGAACGTACTGCGCCAGCGTCTGCACGGCGGAATAACCCTGCCGATATGGATCCTGATACAGCAGCGCGTCGCACCAGCCGTCCCGCAGGGCGCTTAGCAGCTCGTCGCTGGTGTCGTAGCCGATTACCACAATATCTTTGCGGTTCAGCTGCTTTAAAGCGGTAATGGCGCCGATGGTGCTGGTGTAGCCGGTGCAAAACACGCCGCGCACCTGAGGAACGCTGTTGAGCAGCGTTAGCAGGCTCTGGGAGGCCAACTTCTGCTCGGCGCAGCATTCCGCGCAGGGGTACAGTAAAAGCTTCGGAAACTCATCGTGGATGGTTTCGCAGAAACCGCCGAAACGTTCGGAAAACGGCATGGCCTGCGCGAAGTTGCCCAGTACCGTTACCGCGCCCTGACCACCCAGAAAACGGCCCAACAGCGCCGCGCCCATTCGCCCGGACTGAAACGAATCATTGCCCACAAAAAAGCGGCGTGTGCTGTTGGCAGCATCGGTGTTGAAGGTGATCACGGGGATACCGGATTCGGTAATCCGGTTGATCTGCCGGGCAATGCGAGGGCCGGCTGAATTGATGGCGATGCCCTGATACTCGCTTAAATCCAAAGTCTCCAGCACGGATTCTTCTAAATCCTGACGCTGCAGGGAAAAGCGGATGCTCACGGCTTCCACACCGAAATCGCGCAGGTCGTTGACCGCGTCGGTAATCCCGGCGGTCATGGGCGCGTAAAACGGGGCAGGAAACTCCGGGTAGATCATGGCGAGACGGATGGAACCCATGCGCCGGAGCGCATTGGAAAACGGACTGGGGATATAGCCGAGTTCCCTTGCAACCTCCAGGACCCGTTCCTTTGTGGATCTGCGTACCCCTTCGCGGTCCTTCAGCGCCCGATCCACGGTGCCGATGGATGTGCCTGCGCGCTGCGCGATCAGCTTCAGCGTTACGCGCCTGTTATCCGGCATATCGTTCCCGACCTCCAACTGCAGCAGTTCTTTCGGGTATTATAACACGTAACGATAAAAATGTATAGATACCGTTAAATTAACGAAAAAGTAACAAAGCTTTCGGTAATACCGTGGACAGGTCTGGTGCACGGCGGGTGGGATTGAACCCTGAATGCGGCATAACAGGAGGGCTTTCCGGTACTCCGCCGCAATCAAACGCCGGAAGGAAACGGCGTTTCCTTCCGGCGTAAAACCATCCATAAAACCGATTGCAACGTTACAACTTACGGTGATGGAGCGGCGATCATGTCGCTTCCTTGGGGATGAACAGGAGAAAATCCCTTATGCGGCAGGCGTCGCGGTCGGCGCGGGGGTCGCCGTGGGCTTAGGCGTCGGGGTTGCGGTGGGCTTGGGTGTGGGGGTCGCGGTGGGTTTAGGCGTAGGGGTTGCGGTCGGTTTCGGTGTCGGCGTGGGGGTCGGCGTCGGCGTTGCGGTCGGCGTGGGGGTCGGCGTTACGTCGGCCAGCACCTGCAGTTCCTTGACCTGGGTGGTCAGCTGCGCGATTTGTGCGTTCAGCGTGGTCACGGTCTTGGTCAGCTCGTCGTTTTTTGCCACGGCGGCGGCTGTTTCATCCTTGGCGGTTTTCAGCGCGGCTTCGGCAGTCTTTTTATATGCGTCATATTCGGCTTTCAGGGCGGACAGGTCGCCTGCGCCCTTGGTGGTGGCGTCATTCAGCGCGGCTTCGGCGGTCGTTTTATAGTCGGTAAAGTCGGCGGTCGCTTTGTCCAGATCCGCCTGCAGGGAAGCCAGTTTGGCCTGCGCGTCGGTCAGGTCCTTGCCCGAGGCAGTCAGCTGGTCGGTCGCGCCGGTCAGCTGGGTTTGGGAATCGGCAAGCTGTGCTTTCAGGTCCGCGTTCTGGGAAGCCTCGGTGTTCTTGCCCACAAAGCCGAACACGGCCAGAACAATTGCAGCAACTAACGCAACACATAGCAGAATGACAAGGATGGAACCCTTATTCGCCGCGGCGGAAGGCTTTTTCTCGGACATGTCAGAAACCTCCTGTTTCTTTTTTTGATTTCTTATTATAGCATGCGAAGGGTGAAAATAAAAGGAATATTTATCATATATGGTAGATTATCGCCCTTTACAAACCTTTAACAATGCGTTTTGGTAGTGCGTGAACGCGCTCGAATTGACAATATGGCAGGAATTGCTATAATAAAGAATGACCGCTGACAGGAAACACATTCGCGATTGACCGAAATCGCCGCATTCAGCGGTTTCATCCCCGGTTCATCGGTTTATCCAATGTATAAAGGAGGCTGATTCGGATGAAAAAATACGTTTGCAGTGTTTGTGGGTACATTTACGACGAGGCGGAAGGCATCCCGGACGACGGTATCGCCCCCGGCACCAAATGGGCCGACCTGCCGGAAGATTGGGTTTGCCCCCTGTGCGGAGCCGCCAAGAGCGAGTTTGAGGAACAGTAAAAAAACAATCGCGGCGCGGAGGTGAAAAACACCGCGCCGCGATTATTTGCCCTTGGAGGCGGATTGGCCTGCCGGCGCGGCCTGCGCCCCTGAATGCCGCCGGATTAATGGAACGGATAGAATAAAAAGCCTGTGGATCGGATTGACCGGCCCGCGGGCTTTTACTTGTATACAAAGGCTGGCTGCGGTATAATGCGGGGAAATCCGAAGGCGGCGGTTACCGTGCCCCGCCGGAAAGGGCGGAACGGGATGAAGTCGTTTGTTTGCGCAGCGAAAGCCATCATACCGATTGTTTTTGCGTATGTGTTTGTGGGCATTGCGTTTTCCCTGATGATGACGCGCGCGGGGTACGGCCTGTTATGGGTAGTGCTATCATCGGTCTTTGTGTACGCCGGTTCCATGCAGATCGTAATGGTTACGCTGCTCACTGCGGGGGCGCCGCTGGCCGTGGTGGCGGTTACGACGCTTTTTGTGAACGCGCGTCACCTGTTTTACGGCCTTAGCTTTCTGGACGATTTCCGCGCTGTGGGTCGCGAAAAAGGCGGGTGGTGGAAGTACCCGTATATGGCGCTTACGTTGACCGACGAAGCTTATTCCGTGCTGTGTTCTTTAAAAACCGTGCCGGAAGGCTGCGATCGGCATAAGGTGCAATTTTTTGTGCTGCTGCTGTGCCACCTGCTGTGGGTGGCCAGCTGTGCGGCGGGCGCTGCGTTGGGTAGCATTCTGGATGGGAATATGGCGGGCATTGAGTTTTCCGCAACGGCGTTTTTTACGGCGGTTGTGGTGAACCAGTGGAAGGAAAGCCATTCCCACATCCCGGCGCTGGTAGGGCTTTGCAGCGCGGTGCTGTTTTATTTTGTCGCCGGGCCGGACGGGATGATCCTTCCGGCGCTGTCGGTAAGCATGGTGACACTGTTGCTTTTAAAGGACCGTATTCCCGCTGCGCTGCTGGAGGACTGCCATGAATGATACGCTTTATACTGCTTCGGTTATCGGGGTCGCCGCGCTGATGACGTGGGTGACCCGGGGATTGCCCTATCTGCTTTTTGCGCGTAAAAAGCCGCCGGTCTGGGTCAATCGGCTGGGGGCGACGCTGCCTGCGGCGATTATGGTGATACTGGTGGCGTACTGCCTGCGCAACACTCAATGGAGCGCGGCTCCCTACGGCGCGGCGGAAAGCCTGAGCGTGCTTGCTGTGGCGGGGATGCAGGCATGGAAAAAGAACACGCTGTTAAGCGTTTTAATCGGTACGGTTTGCTATATGGTGCTGATTCGCACCGTATTCCCTGCGTAGCGGAACGGGACGGGCCGGTTTACGGTTCCCTGCCGGGAAAACTGCGCAGGTACACCCGGTTGCCGTCCGGGTCCAGAAAACACAGGTTGCGCGCGCCCCAAGGGCGGGTAGCAGGCGGATCAACAATCGTAACGCCTTCCGCCAGCAGCCGCGCGTATTCCGCATCCACGTCGGGTACGGTAAAGGCGAGGCAGATGTTCTGATTTGGATTGTTTTTCGGGCTGCCGTCGTTGTACACGGTCAGCATCGTTTCTTCCGCGAGCAGGGTGCGGTGCACATCGTCCCCGCCCGCATCCGCAAGGCCCAGCAGACGGCAGTAAAACGCCGCCGTTCGGGGCACGTTGCCGGTAAGCAGGCACACTTCGCCGATTTGCATGATCAATTCCCCCAATCAAGTAGAGCAGATTAGCAGTTGATACGGCCAGCTTACCATATTTCCGAGGCTTTGCCTACTCGAAAAAGTATCGCTGATCGGGTGGGAAGAACTCGGGATGGAATTGACGGTGCAGGGGTTCCGTGGTATCATATTCCGGTGTTGCGGGCATGGTGGAATGGCAGACACAAAGGACTTAAAATCCTTCGCTTCGGCGTGCGGGTTCAACTCCCGCTGCCCGCACCA
>JAEWYP010000042.1 GCA_023395615.1 Bacillota bacterium | reverse complement strand
TGATGCTCGCTTTCACCCGGCGCGGCGGCCGTCCCTTTCGTATCTTTGAAATACAGCTTCTCCTGCGCCTCCCATGTCCGGTATCCGCTTGTAATCGTAAATTTGTTTACGCCGTCCTTTTCCGCTTGCTTAAACATTTCATTGGCGGCTTTAAAAACTTCACGCTCCAGATAAATCTCGCTGGAAGCGAGGCGAAAGTGCCGTTTCTGCGCATACAGATTCACAAGATCGGCAGGTTCGTAATCCCTTGGCAGCGGATTGGAATGGTTGACGAGCAAAACCTCAGTCGGCGTTTCTGTTGCGTATGCGGTTGTTGAAGCACCGCAGAGACACAGCAGAAAGACCATCAAAAAACTGATGATGGAATGAAAGGTGTTTTTTTGCATATCAATCGACCTCCTTATCCATCTAACGTAACAAAGACGAGATAAGTTTCGTAAAATATGTAAGAAATGCTTCAAAAAGGATCTATGGCTTTCCTGCTGCCAAATGTAAGCCGGTTTGTTTGCGGATGAACGCTACTCAGCCCTTGACAGCGGACGGGAAGAACCATACAATGAATATAACGATCGTTATAGAAGGGGGGGGAGGAAAGGTGAACGAGATACGGCAGAAAATCATCTGCGAGGCGGTGAAGCTGTTTAGCGACAGAGGATATCACGGCACGTCCATGCGCGATCTGATGAAAGCGGTCGGCTGTACCCAACCAACGATGTATTACTATTTTCAAAACAAACAGGCGCTGTTTCGGGAAGCGATATTAGGGGAATTTCAGCGGATGATGACCCGGGTGATCGAAGACGTGGACACTTCTCTTTCGGTAAAGGATATGTACGTAAAGGCGGTTATCAAACGCAAGCATTTTTCGGAGTATCAAAAACAGGTATACAGGCTGGCGATTCAGGGCTGGTATCACCTGTTGGGCGACCGGGAGGTGGAAGATCAGCTGTGCGTGTGGGTGCAGGCTACGATGGACCGCCGCAGGGATTTTCTGGCGACGCGAATCAGCGATCCGGCGAGGCTGGAAACATTCACCGCGTTGCTGATGAATGTGTTTTTAAACCTGACGGAGCAGATGATATTGAAGGAAATTGACGTTTCCGATGCGGAAATTGATCGCCGTTTTACGATGCTTTTCGAGCTGTTCTGATTTTTTGCAACAATACTGCAAATCGTAAGAATAAGGAGTGGGAAACATGGCTGATTTGAATGTGGAAATCACGAGAACAAACCGGAAGGTTCATTTTGAGGGCGTGTCCGACGCAAACCCGGAACGGAGGATACCGTTTGATTTTGCACCGCCGCTGGGAGACGGAAACGGCTTCGCGGGTCTGGAACTGCTGCTGATGAGCTTTGCGGGGTGTGTAAGCACTACGGTGGTTTTTCTGCTGGGGCGCATGGGGAAAAAGGTGGGCGCCTACCAGGCTTCCGCTCAGGGGGTCCGTCGGGAACAGCCGCTGTCGCTGGCGAAAATCCACCTTCATCTCCAACTGGAGGTGGAACAGGGGACGGACGCGGAGATGGAAGCTGTGCTGAAGCAGGCGGAAGCGCTGTCTCCGGTCTGGCAGGCGGTTAAAAACAATATTGCCGTAACCGTTACGTATACGCTGCAATCTGCTTAACGGGGGATCGCCCGGATTTGCGGCATTGCCATAGGATAAACAGGGCAGAGGAAAATGCATGAAAAGGATCAGCCTGCGGTTTTTTCCGGGGCTGGTTTTTTTGGCGAACCCGTCGGATGAACAGGTGTGAAAAAACGTTGCGGCGCTTTTGGAAAATTGACAAACCGGGCAACCCGCGGTATAGTGATTTCAGCCCATTTTCTTTTTTAATTTACAATGCGTCGCATACGGATTGCATCGATTAAAGGACGGGTTTCCCGTCGGTGGGAGGTCGGGAGCATGACATCGGGTGACGAACGTCGCGCCATGCCGCCCTCCGAGCCTGCCCGGACGGACGACCCGCCTTATGGGGAAGAACAACCGAGCTTATTCCGGCCGGTATCCATCGAAAACAGAATTACGGGAGAAGGCAACCACCGCCGCGCACAGGCAGTGCCCACGCCGGGGAGCAGTTATGATTTCGGTCGGGAAGAAGAACGCTCCCCTACGGTACCGTTGTATCTGAAAAAAGCCTCTTCACTGCCACCCCGGACCGGGAAACCTGCCGGGGATACAATACCCGTGCCGTTCCAGTCGGGCGCACCATATACTATGCCCGGCGCGAGTGCGACGGACGCGTTTTCGGCGGCAAAGCCCTCTGTGTCCGCGCCTGTGCCGTTCCAGTCAGGCGCACTATATACCATGCCCGGCGCGAATGAGACGGACGCGTTTTCGGTGGCAAAGCCCTCTGTGTCCAAGCCTGTGCCATATCAGTCGGGCGCACCGTATACCGTGCCCGGCGCGAATGAGACGGACGCGTTTTCGGCGGCAAAGCCCTCTGTGTCCGTGCCTGTGCCGTTCCAGTCGGGCGCACCATATACCGTGCCCGGCGCGAGTACGACGGACGCGTTTTCGGCGGCAAAGCCCTCTGTGGCCGCGCCTGTGCCGTTCCAGTCGGGCGCACCGTATACTATGCCCGGCACGAGTGCGACGGACGTGTTTTCGGCGGCAAGGCCCCCGGTTTCCATGCCGAAACACCCGGACTATGTTCCCAAACATGGAGGCGTGGGCGCCGCCGCGCCGCCGATGCCGCAACAACAGGCGGTGGATCCGTGGATCACGCTGGGCTGGAAGGCTCCGGTGGTACCAAGAGCGGCTGAAGGCGGGTTGAAATGGACCGGACCGCGGGAAACCGAAACGCCTGCGGATTCCGGGACGTTCCCACCGTTTGCGGCGGACCGTTCCGCCGAAAGCGGTCTGCCGAATGATTTTCTGCCGCCGATGGTTGCAATGCAATCGTCGCGGTATCCGCCCGCAACGGTATATGAAGGGGACGCCTCCGTTTCGGGCCGCTATTCGGCGCCTTACGACGCGGTGACGGAAACGGGATACCCGCCCGCTGCGTCCGACACGGAGAGAATTTCGCAGTTTTCTTCCGCGCGCCGCCCAGTGGTTGTTCCGCCGCCCGTGAAACCGCCGAAAACCCCTGCCGGGCCGTCTGGTTCTCCTGCGCCCCGGAAGCCTGCCCGACAGTTTTTGAAGCAGAAATGGCAACTGGCACTGCTGATTGTGGGCTCACTGGCTGTGTTGTTCTGCGTGGTGGAAATCGCCCGGATGGCGCAAAGCCTGATGACCAACCAGCAGGATCTTCAATCGGACCGGCAGGAGCTATCCGAGCTGGCAGGCGTGGACCCCAACGCGACCGCCGAAGCGGTAGAGTTGCTGCCCGCGGGGCAAACCTACGCCCCTACGAATACGCCCCTGCCCGTTCGTACCCCAACGCCGGAACCCCGCATTGCCCAGAACGACCCGCTGATTGGCGTACTGGACAGTGGCGGCGCGGCGGGGGATGTGCAAACGGTACAGCCTGCCGTCACCTCTCCCGCGCGCACCAGACTGACCGCCTACCCCAACAACCCGTTGCTGAGCGAAAGCGACGAGTTTGCGAACCTTCGCCAGCAAAACGCGGATGTGGTGGGAAGGCTAACCATTGAAGGCGTGCTGGATGAAACGCTGGTACAGCGCAACAACACGTATTACCTTACCCACAACGCGCGCGGCGTGATGGGGTACGGCGGCGCGGTGTTTGTGGATGAGGGTATCCTGCTGAAAAAGCCGCCGGAAAACCTGCTGATCCGCGGACAGGCAACCGACGAGGGAAAACTGCTGCAACCTCTCGCGCAATATGGTTCGGCAGGAAAGGCGTTTGTGCAAAGCCACGGCATCGTCACCTGCCACACGCTGTACGAGCAGGCGGATTATGTGGTGTTTGCCGTGATCCGTGCGGACAGCGATACTACATCCGCCAACTATTTCAATTATGCGGGGTACCTTTCTTTCCAAACCGACGAGCAGATGCTTGCCTATGTGCAAAACGCCAAAAACCGCAGCCTGTACCCCATCGCGGTGGGCGTGCAGGCAAGCGACCGGCTGCTGACGCTGGCGACCCTGCCGGAAAACGGGGATACAACCTGCTGGGTGCTGCTCTGCCGGATGCTGCGTAGCGGCGAGACCGCCGCCCATATCCAGACGGAGTAAAACCGGGCGACCCCGAGTAGCGATACCGCGCGCACTGCCGCGCCAAGGAGGATTACAATGCAAGACCTGTATCTTCATCCCGGAGAACTGCTTTTACCGGCCCCGGAGGTAAACCCAACCGCGTGGGCATGCGTCGCCTGCGACCAGTACACCTCTCAGCCGGAATACTGGAAAGAGGTTGAAGCGCTGGTGGACGGACAGCCAAGCACGCTGCGGCTGATTCTGCCGGAGATTTTTCTGGCTGAAGCCGACGTGCGCGTGCCGGAAATTCACCAAGCCATGCGGGATTATCTGGCCCGCGGCGTGGTGACGCCCGGCGTAAAAAACGGTTTTATCCTGACCGAGCGCAACACCTCAAGCGGCGCGCGCGTCGGGCTGGTGGCGCTGATGGATCTGGAAGGGTATGATTATCACCCCGGCAGCCGCACCCCCGTGCGCGCCACGGAAGGAACAATATTGGAAAGGATTCCCCCGCGGCTGGCGGTAAGGCGCGGCGCGGCGCTGGAGCTGAGCCATGTGCTGATGCTGATTGACGATCCTATGATGAGCGTGGCGGAACCGCTGTTTGAGCGCCGCAATACGCTTACAAAACTGTATGATTTCCCGCTGATGATGAACGGCGGCCATGTAGTGGGCTATGCCGTGACCGACCCGGCGGACATCGCCGGGGTAAACGCCGCGTTGGAAGCGCTGAGATCCCGGCTTACGAGCAACCTGCTGTATGCCGTAGGCGACGGCAACCATAGCCTGGCGACCGCCAAGGCGTACTGGGAGGAGATCAAACCGACGCTGACCCCGGCTGAACAGGCGGATCATCCCGCGCGCTTTGCGATGGTGGAGCTGGAAAACATTCATGATGACGCGCTGATTTTTGAACCGATCCACCGGGTGCTGTTCGGCTACGACGGCGACACGCTGCTGGACGAACTGACCCGGTACGCCGTGGAAAAAGGCTGGTCGCTGACCGGCGGGGAGAACGCGCAGGAAATCGTGGTGGCGTTTGAGGGCAAAGAGGTTCGCCTGAATATCGGCGGTTCGTCCCATCCGCTGGCCGTGGGCACGCTGCAGCGCTTTCTGGACGACTGGATGCCTGCCCATCCCGGTACAAAACTGGATTATATCCACGGGGACGCGGCCGTACGCGCGCTGGCGGAGGGGGAAAAGGCCGTGGCGTTCCTGCTGCCCGCGCTGCCGAAAAACCAGCTGTTTCCCATGGTGGAAACGCTGGGATCGCTGCCGCGCAAAACCTTCAGCATGGGTGAGGCGAACGAGAAGCGCTACTATCTGGAGGCGCGCAGACTGGAACGATAATCCCCGCGCCATGAGAATTCGATAACCCGTTTACCCGCGCAGAACGGCAATCGCCGCCCGCGCGGGTTTTGTTTTGCCGCCGGATTGGGGGATGCATAGGTTTATGCATGTACTCGTCGGGGAGGCGAAACGGCCCCGGGGTAGCGAAAACCATTCTCCGCAGGGAGCCGTGCTTTTATAGCAGGAGATAAAATGTACATATTGTCTTGAAAACGGACAAATTTCGCAAGAAAACCCCTTGACAAAAAGCTGCATATAATACATAATACGTGCATAAATATTCAAGGAGGCAACCACCATGGCTGTGAAGTCCAAGCAGGAGATCAAAAAGGTCGTGCTCGCCTATTCCGGCGGGCTCGATACTTCCATTATTATTCCGTGGCTGAAAGAGAACTACAATAACTGCGAAGTCATCGCCGTTTCGGGCGATGTGGGACAGGGCACCGAGCTGGACGGGCTGGAAGAAAAGGCGAAAAAGACCGGCGCGAGCAAGCTCTACATTGAGGACCTGAAAGAGGAGTTCATCACCGATTACATCTATCCCACCCTGCAGGCGGGCGCGGTGTATGAAGGCGAATATCTGCTGGGCACCAGCTTTGCCCGGCCCATTATCGCCAAGCGTATCGTGGAAATCGCCCTCAAGGAAGGGGCGGACGCCATCTGCCACGGCTGCACCGGCAAGGGCAACGATCAGGTGCGGTTCGAGTTGACCATCAAGGCTTTCGCGCCGGATATGGCGGTCATCGCCCCGTGGCGGGAGTGGAACATCAAGAGCCGCGACGAGGAAATCGACTACGCCGAGGCGCACCATATCCCGTTAAAAATTAACCGGGATACGAACTACAGCAAGGATAAAAACCTGTGGCACCTCTCCCACGAGGGCCTCGATCTGGAAAACCCCGCCAACGAGCCGCAGTACAACAAGCCCGGCTTCCTCGAAATGGGCGTAAGCCCCGAGCAGGCCCCCGACAAGCCCGCTTATGTGAAAATCTCCTTTGAAAAAGGCATTCCCGTGGCGGTGGACGGCGAAAAGCTGGCCCCTGTGGCGCTGCTGGAGAAGCTGAACAAGCTCGGCGGCGAGAACGGCGTGGGGCTGGTGGACCTGGTGGAAAACCGGCTGGTGGGCATGAAGAGCCGCGGCGTGTACGAAACCCCCGGCGGCACCCTGCTCTACCGCGCGCATCAGGTGCTGGAAACCCTGTGCCTGGACCGCGACACCCAGCATTATAAAGAGCTGGTCGCCAACCGGTTCGCGGAGCTGGTGTATTTCGGCCAGTGGTTCACGCCCCTGCGCGAGGCGCTTTCCGCCTTCGTAACCAAAACGCAGGAGCACGTAATCGGCGACGTGACGCTGAAACTGTACAAGGGCAACATCATCAACGCGGGCGTTACCAGCCCGTACAGCCTGTACAGCGAAGAAATCGCCACCTTCGGGCAGGATCAGGTATACGACCAGAAGAACTCCGCGGGCTTTATCACCCTGTTCGGTCTGCCCGTGGC
>JAEWYP010000035.1 GCA_023395615.1 Bacillota bacterium | reverse complement strand
GTTCCCGCGAAGGAGAGATTTTGTGATGTCAGGCGATTTTGCCCGCGTTGCCGCCGCCAGTCTGCGCGTGCATCTGGGCGACGTGGAAAAGAATCAGGAAGAAATCATTACCCGCATGCGCGCGCTGGAAGCGCAGGGCGTGCGGGTGGCTGTGTTCCCGGAGCTATGCATTACCGGTTACACCCTGGGCGATCTGCTGACGCACGAGCCGGTACAGCGCGCGGCGTTCGCCGCCATGAAAGCCATTGCCGCGCAAACCGGAGATATGGCCGTGGTGGTGGGGTTGCCCATCAACCAGCGCAGCCGCCTTTTTAACTGCGCGGCGGTACTGCAGGGCGGGCAGGTGCGGGGGCTGGTGCCCAAAACCTATCTGCCTAACGGCAACGAGTTTTACGAAACCCGCTGGTTCGTGAGCGCCGCGCAGGCGGAACCGGTGTTTGAGCAGGATGGGGTATGTTGCCCCTTCGCCCCGGATCTGCTGTTCGACTTCGGCGATTTTACCTTTGCCGTGGAAATCTGCGAGGATCTGTGGACGCCCATTCCCCCCAGCAGCCAGTATGCCGTGGAGGGCGCGGACGTGATCGTAAATCCCAGCGCCAGCAACGCGCTGGTCAGCAAACAGAATTACCGCCGGGAGCTGCTCCGCCAGCAAAGCGGGCGGCTGTACGCGGGTTATGCCTACGCGTGCGCGGGTTTTGGCGAAAGTACCAGCGACCTGGTTTTCTGCGGCTATACCGGCGTATTTGAGAACGGCCGGGCATTAGCCGAGGGCAAACGCTTTACCCTGACCGGCGATACCGCCGTGGCGGATATCGACGTGCAGCGCCTGCGCTACCAGCGCCAGCGCAATGGCAGTTTCCACCAGATGCCGCGCTGCGAAACCCCCATGACCGCCGTGCGCCTTGTCGCCGCGCCCGCGCCGGATTCCGGCCGCCTGCTGCGGCCCATCGCCCCCCTGCCCTTCGTGCCGGATGGAGCACAGAGGGAGGAGCATCTCGAGGAGATTGTGCGCATCCAGTGCACAGGGCTGATGACGCGGCTCGCCGCTATCCACTGCGAGCATCTGGTCATCGGCGTTTCCGGCGGGCTGGACAGCACTTTGGCCCTGCTGGTAGGCGTGCGCGCGCTGGACATGCTGGGTCTGCCCCGCACGGGGCTGTACGCCATCACCATGCCCGGCATGGGCACCGGCAAGCGCACCAAATCCAACGCCGACCGCCTCATGGAGGTGCTGGGCGTAACCGCGCTGGAAATCGGCATCGAAAAGGCCGTGCGCCAGCATTTTGCCGACATCGGTCAGGACGAAGCCACGCACGACGTAACCTATGAAAATTCACAGGCGCGGGAGCGCACGCAGATTTTGATGGATTACGCCAACAAGGTGGGCGGCATCGTGCTGGGCACCGGGGACATGAGCGAAGCCGCGCTGGGCTTTTCCACCTATAACGGGGACCACATGAGCATGTACAACGTCAACTGCTCCGTGCCCAAAACGCTGGTGAAAAGTCTGGTCCGCTATCTGAGCGAGCGCGACTTCGACGGCGCGGTGCGCGATGTGTGCCGCGACGTGATCGATACCCCCATCAGCCCGGAGCTGCTGCCCGTGACCGAAGGGGAGCTGAACCAGCGCACCGAGGACATCATCGGCGATTACGCTCTGAACGATTTTTTCCTGTACCATATGCTGGACAGCGGCAGCGGCCCGGACCGCCTGAAGCGCCTTGCAATGCAGGCGTTCGACGGCGTTTATGACGAGGCGAAGGTCACATCTCAGCTTTCGGCCTTTACCCGCCGGTTTTTTGCGCAGCAGTACAAGCGCAACTGCGTGCCGGACGGCCCCAAAGTAGGCAGCATCAGCCTGTCCCCGCGCGGTGACTGGCGCATGCCCTCGGATATGAGCAACGCGCTGTGGCGGTAAAACAGGCCGCAGCATACGCCCCAAGGAGGTGTACCCCGCATGAGTGAAACCCTTTGCCCCCGCTGCGGAAAAGCGCTGAACCCGGAAACCGGCGCGTCCTTTTGCCCATTCTGCGGCGCGGCGCTCACCGCGCCGCAGCCGGAAGACGAAGCCGTACAGGCGCTGCTGAAACAGGCCGCCTCACAGAGCGACCCGGTGAAACGGCATGATCTGCTGATAAAGGCGCAGGAGCAGTATCCGCGCAGCCTTGCTGTCGCGGAAGAGCTGCTGCTGCTGGGGCGGCTGTACCAGCGCAACCCCCGTAAGCTGGATTTTTCGGTGATTAAAAGCTGGCTGCTCAACCTGTATCTGGACCCGCGTCCGTTTACGGAGGAGCAGCAGGCCGCCATGCGAACCGAGCTGTTCCATCACCCGGATCTGGATCGCTGCCTTGCCTTATGTGGGGATGAAACCTTGTTTCTCAACCGTTACCTCACGCGCATGTCCGCCCAGTTTATCGATCTGTTTCTGAAAGGCAACAGCCAGTATATGCACCGTTATTTCGGCTTCGGGCTGGAAAGCCGCGCCGCAAAATATCTGGCGGAACCCTCGGCCCGGATGCTCGCCGCCATCAGCACCGATACCGAATTGACCCCGGAACAGCGCGGGTTGCTGAAGCGTGCGTTTTTCGCCGCCTTCCGCCAGCAGCTGGGCGATGATACCCAATGGCTGCAGCAGGCGATGGCGGAGCGGAACGTGACCCTCGACAGCTGACCGTGTGTTGGTCCGGCTGCCTTTTCCGGTCACCTGAACACACTTTTTGATTCACGCGGGGGATTGCCCCGCAGGAGGTCTCTTTGCTGAATCGTCATTCTTCCGCGCAGGGTTCGCCGCAGGGCGCTCGCCGCTCCCCACCGCCGGGCATGCCCGATCGGGTACCCCCCGCCAGACCCGCCGCTCCCCCTTCCGCGCCGGGCGAAACCCTGCCCAAACAAAAGTCGCTGACCGACGCCCCAACGCCCGTCGCCCCGCCCCGCTGGAAACGCGTTGTAAGGCGCGCGCTGGCAGCGCTGGGGATTGTGCTGGCGCTGGCGCTGGCCTATGTGTTTCTGCTGATGGGCGAGCCGGGCGAGGACGACCAGCTGGCCAAGCAGGCCGTAACGCAGGAGGAAACCATCCGCGTGCCCATCGCCGCCGCGCAGGCGACCGGCGACGCCGACCTGACCCAGTTGGCGGCCAATTTTGGCAAACCCGTGCTTGCGATGAGCGGCGAAGGGTTAACGCTTACCAAAGCAACCCTGTTCGATACCGCGTTCCGCGGCGGATACGCACGGCGGCTTACCCTGCAATACGCCTTTGCCGACGGCGCAACCCTCACCGTGGAAAGTATCCGCCCCACGGCGGCGGTGGAGCTGCTAAAAAGTGATTACCGCCTGAACGTGGATAAACTCTATACTCTTGCGGGGATGGATGCCGTACGCATGGACAGTGATACGGAAATTACACTGGTGGCCCGCGGCACCGCCGCGGTCTACGTTGTGCTTTGCCCCGCTGCGCACGCCGCGGATCTGACCGCAGTTACCAAACTGGCGTCGCTGCAGCAGGCCAGCGCGCAGTAATCCAAAGCAATCCAAAGTAAAATAAAACGAATAATACGGCCCGCGGCACGCCCGGGCCGGGGAGTGATTATGGAACAGCAGGAAATCCGAACCATGAAAACTTCGGCGCTATTAAAGCGCTTTTCCCCATATTACAAAAAATATCTGCCCGTACTGTTCTTCGACCTGTTCTGTGCGGCGCTTACCACCCTGTGCGACATTGTGCTGCCGCTGATCGTTCGTAACAT
This sequence comes from Bacillota bacterium, assembly GCA_023395615.1. GTDB lineage: Bacteria > Bacillota > Clostridia > Christensenellales > Aristaeellaceae > CAXXOK01. The sequence continues at coordinate 26,515 of JAEWYP010000035.1, read as the reverse complement.
CACCCAGCTGGCTACCACCGACATGGCGGCGCTCACGGTGGAATACGTGCTGCGGGTTGGCCTGCTGTATCTGGCGCTGCGCGTAATCGATGCGGGCGCCAACTACTACATGGCCGCGCAGGGGCACATCATGGGCACGTGGATTGAGCGCGACATGCGCGACGATCTGTTTAAGCACCTGCAAACGCTGGGTTTCGCGTATTACAGCACCGCCAAGATCGGCCAGATCATGAGCCGCATCACCAACGACCTGTTTGAGGTAACGGAATTTGCCCACCACTGCCCGGAGGAGTTTTTTATCGCGGGCATCAAAATCACCGCGTCGTTCGTGATCCTGTTCGGCGTCAACCCGATGCTTACGATCATTATCTTTCTGGTGCTGCCGGTCATGCTTTTCTTTACCCGTTATTTTAACCATAAGATGCGACAGGCCTTTCAGGAGCGCCGCCATCAGCTGGGCGAGATCAACGCCCAGGTGGAGGACAGCCTGCTGGGCATCCGTGTGGTCAAGAGTTTCGCCAACGAACCCATGGAGATTGAAAAATTTCATCGCGGTAACGAGGCTTTCGTGCGCGTAAAACGCAAAGCCTACCTGTACATGGCGGGCTTCTCCACCACCACGCGGGTGTTTGACGGTGTGATGTACATCGTGGTGGTGGTCGCGGGTGCGCTGTTCCTCATCAATGGGTCCATCACCACGCCGGATTACATCGCCTATCTGCTCTACGTAAGCACCCTGCTTACCTCCATCCGCCGGATTGTGGAGTTTACCGAGCAGTTCCAAAACGGCATGACCAGCATCGAGCGCTTCTGCCACATCATGGACGAACAGCCCGATATTCAGGACGCGCCGGACGCGACGGAGCTGACCGACGTGCGCGGAGAGGTAACGTTCGACCATGTGGCTTTCCATTACGGCGACGACGATAGGCTGGTGCTTAAAAACCTGAACCTGCATGTGAACGCGGGTGAGCGTGTGGCGCTGGTCGGCCCCAGCGGCGGCGGCAAAACCACGCTTTGCAACCTGATTCCCCGGTTTTACAACCTGTCCGCCGGGCGGATATTGATTGACGGCAAGGACATCACCGCCCTCACCCAGCGCAGCCTGCGCGAGAATATCGGCATGGTGCAGCAGGATGTGTACATGTTCAGCGGCACCGTGTTTGAAAACATCGCCTACGGCCTGCCCGGGGCCACGCAGGCGCAGGTGGTCCGCGCAGCGGAACTGGCCGGGGCCGACGGCTTTATCCGCGCCCTGCCCGAAGGGTACGATACCTTCGTGGGCGAGCGCGGGGTCAAGCTTTCCGGCGGGCAGAAGCAGCGCATTTCCATCGCGCGCGTGTTCCTCAAAAACCCGCCTATCCTGATCTTGGACGAGGCGACCAGCGCGCTGGACAACGAAAGCGAGCGGCTGGTGCAGCAATCGCTGGAGAAGCTTTCGGTGGGCCGCACCACGTTCACCATCGCCCACCGCCTCACCACCATCCATAATGCCACCGTGATCTGGGTACTGACCGAGAACGGCGTGGAGGAGCAGGGCACCCACAAAGAACTGCTTGCCAAACGCGGCCTGTATTATCATCTATATTCAATGTACACGGAAGGAACAGTGTCATGACTTTTGAAAAAGTAACCGCTGACAAGCTCGGTGAAATATACGCGCTGTTTCAGGCCGCTGTGGCCGATATGCGCGCCCGCGGGCTGATGCAGTGGGAATGGGGCCGTTACCCCACCGAGGAAATTTTAAACGAGGATGTGCAATTGGGCCGCCTGTACCGGGTTTACGACGGGGGACAGCCAGTGGGCGCGTTTGCCGTGTGCGTGGGGCAGGGGCCGGAATATGACGATATCGGCTGGCAGTACGGCGTTGCGCCCGTGTGCCTGCACCGTCTCGCCATCGACCCGAAAGTGACCGGTCACGGCTATGCGCGCGCCGCGGTGGCCTTTGCCCGCCAGGAAGGCCTGCGGCTGGGCTGCGATTGCTTCCGCGTGGACACCTATGAGCATAACCTGCGCGCGCTGCGCCTGTTCCGTTCGGCGACTGTGCGCGAGGCGGGCACTTTCCGCTTTCCCGGTTATACGAGCGATTTTCACTGTTTTGAAGCGCCGCTTACGGCGGATTGCCCCCTGCTGCCCGTGCACATGAACCCCGCCTACCGCCACGGCGACGCGACCCCGTGGGGTGGCGACGCGCTAACCACCCTGTACGGACGCGCCATCCCGGATGAACGCACCGGCGAGGCGCTGGAGGTGAGCTGTATCCCCGGGCTGGAAAGCCGCACCGACGCGGACGAAACGCTGCCCGCGCTGATCGCGCGTTCCGGCGAAGGCCTGACCGGCGTGGGCCATACCGAGCCTTTCCCCTTGTTACTAAAACTGCTTAACGCAAAAAGCAAGCTGAGCGTACAGGTGCACCCCAACGACGAATATGCCCTTGCGCACGAGCATAAACTGGGTAAAACCGAAGCGTGGGTGATCCTCCACGCAGAGGAAGGCGCAACGCTGTATTACGGCCTCAAAGACGGCGTAACCCGGCAGGCGCTTGCCGACGCGCTGCTTTCCGGCGGCGACGTGGAACCGATGCTGGCCGCCGTGCCCGTAACTGCCGGGGACGTGCTGTACATGCCCAGCGGCATGGTGCACGCCATCTGCGGCGGCATCACCCTGTACGAAATCCAGCAGTCCAGCGACGTGACCTACCGCCTGTGGGATTACCACCGCAAGGACGCGCAGGGGCGTGAACGCGAACTGCACATCCAACAATCGCTGGACGTGGTGGACCCCGCGCTGCGCGGCCAGCGCGCCCGCCTGCCCGGCACGGAGCAACCCGGTACCCATCCTGTGCTCTCCGTACCCGCGTTTACCCTCGACTGCCTGTGCGTAACCGGCGAAGCCGCCCTTGCGCCGCATCCGCAAAGCTTCCGCATCCTGACCGCGCTTAACGCGCTTACCCTGCGCTGGCCCTGCGGCTGCCTTGCCCTGCGCCCCGGCGACAGCGCCCTGCTGCCCGCAAGTTGCCCGGCGCTTACCGTGGAAGGGATCGGCCGCGCGCTGGTGGCGGGGGTATAACCTGTTCAGTTTTATTCATTTGATCCATACATTTCTATCAAGAATCAGAAGATACCCCTTAGAGAACCGTTGAATCCATCCCCCTTTTTTAGAGCGACGTTTTAACAGGCGTAAAGGAGATTGATTCATCCCTTACCTAAGGCTGAACAAACTGACATAAGGCCTCAAAGAGCGCTGTTAACTCCGGATCTGCCAAATAATCGGAGGCGTTTTCTACCGTCACCTTACTTGTGCCATACATTAACGCATGTACACTTATACCATCTCCAGCATCCATAAGCCCGGACACATCGCCATTCATGAGATAAAGGGTAAGTTCGCCACGCTGAAGACCCACGCCCTGAACGACGTCGGTGTTGTTTTCCCGCGTCGTTAACAGAAACCCATTCTCCCCGACCATTTGCCTTGTATAGGAATCCTTCACCTCTGCGGCGTTAAACTCAATCTTATACCCTGTGGTTCCGTCGCTGTAAAGCGTCATAATGGTTTGGGCATTTTGCGGGCCGTCAGGCAACGTAATGATTTGGCCGGGGGTACAGTCCGGCAAGTTGAAGGTCGAAAGCATCACCATGCACTCTTCAATCGAACACCCCTGATACACCTGCGGAAGGGGAAGCGTGGGATAGTAGCGCAAAGCTTCCGAATAGGTCATCCACCGATAAGATCCGGCGTAGAGCGTATCATCCTGCAGCACCGCTTCGTTATAGGCAAGCGTTGGAACGTCCGTTGAAGCCGCCTCCTCTTCAGGGGGAGCTATCACCTCGGCATGGATATCCGGATTTTCCGTAATAAAGTCAACGATCATTCCAGCGATTCCACGAATCACCTCCGGGTCGATATGCTCCACGGTATCGTTGGCCGTGTGAATTATATCCAGGTCCGGCGTACCCAGAACAACCGAGGGAATCCCTGCCCCTACAAAGGCGTCGTTGTCGCTGGAACCGTAAATTTCGGGGACACAGGAAAAACCATACCGCGATAAATACGCCTCCATTTTCCGATAAAGTGCCGCTACGCTTTCGTCCGGGCTCTGCATGGGAAAAGGGATTCCCTTCAACCCCACGCAATCCACATTGATATTATACAGAGCCTGATATTGGGCCATCAGTTTCCAGGACAAATCGTATGCACCGGCTAATCCCGCTTCTTCCGCATTGGTAAAAGCAAAAACGACGTCATATGGGGGCTCTGTTCCGGCCATCTGGTTCAAAACCAAATCCACCGCGGAAACACCGCTGGCGTTATCCAATGCGCAGGGAAGCCGGTTGCCCGCCTGATCCCCCGCCCCATCGAAATGTGCGCTGACAATGACCACTCTGGTTCTGTCCTTCCCGGGTAGCACTCCCACCACATTGTTTAAGGTCGTCACCGTTTTCTCAAAATTATACCGAATCTCCAAAGAGGCTGCCTCTTTGATACGGTTGTAAACGGGGAGCAGCATGCTGATCCGGGGAAGGCTGGCATCCGAATTGGAAAGCGCCTCCTCATCGCTGATCCCTGCGCTGTTAAAATGAAACTCCTCCACAGGGGATACGATCGTTGCAAAGGCGTTGGACTGCGGCGTCCTCTCTGCGTTTGTCTGGTCCAGGAACAATATTGCGGAAGCGTCCGCTTTTTCGGCCTGTCTAACTACAGGAAAGGTGCCATTGATAGTGGAAGAGGTGCCTACAAACAAATAATCCTTCCCGTAAACCAATTCTTCCCGGCTTCCGTCTTCCATGACGGCTGCCATCTTCGTTTCTTTAACGACGGCGACGTCTTGCTTAAATGGGATAAGAAAACTGGAATATCCCTCCAGAGGGGTGAGCGCACAGTTTTTCAGTTCTTCCGTCAGCAACTGCGCCGCCAACCGGTTGCCTTCCGTTCCCACTCCTCGCCCCTCATATGCAGGGCTGTAAAGCTCACGAAGCAGCGGCACATCCTCTGCCACCGCCACACGGGAGGCCGCCTGCGGCGCAAGCAGGAAAATAATCAGTAAAAAAAATACGATATACTGATCCGCTGTTTTTTTCATATTTCAAACCATCTCTCAATTTACAAGTCTTTGGGGTATTCTGGAACAAGTATTATTCCTCATTCTTAAAATGGCTGTTTATACCTGTTATTACCAGGTATCTTCATGAGTACGCCGGCTTTAGGTGGCCGCCAAAGGGCAGGCAATGATTTGGCGTTACCATCCATCGTTCCGGCGTCTCACAAGAAAAACCCTCTCAAGTAATCTATGCTACTACTTGAAGAGTCTCGACTGATCAACGATTATTGATGTGGGCAGAGCCAGCGATACTGTCTGGCAATAAACTGATGGGTAGCGCCACAGTGATTGCATTTGTCTGTGCCAATCCCAAGTCTTTCTTGGCGAATATCTGACAGGCTTGAATCCAGCGAGCACGGCCTGGTTTCTCCTGTAGCCAACCATGGCTTCCAATTGCTATAACTAGTGAACATCATTCCGACGTTACACTTATCACATACACGCCCACGCACGCTCTGGGAGCTTAGGCTCACCGATGCTGCTTGTGCAGAGCCAGCAGCCATCGTAACCAGCAGGAATAAAGAAACCAGCACCATCAGAAGAGACACTTTCCTTTTCATGCTTATACCTCCAAATTTGAATTACGAACGAGTACGTTAATGAATCGTTTGCCCATTGTGGTAATATTATACTTTATTTATATATATTTGTAAACCTTCATGGCCAGATCAGGCGCAACCTTATGCCGTATATGTCTTGCCGATAACGCCAAACAGCGGTCTCCATTTACATTCCGTTCTCTTCTTTGTTTACCGACACCGCTGATGATACAAAAAAGAAAGCGCCCGCGTATGGCAGGCGCTGTGACTCTCCGTATGGTTCAGCCTTGCAGGCCGTTTTCCTGCCGCTCCATGTTTTCGATGACCACGTCGTAAATTTCGCCCAGAGACGCGCAGTATTCCAGCACCTTCCACGGGGTGTTGGTGTGAAAGTGCACCTTAATCAGGTCCGGATCGCCTACCACCAGGCGGCAGTCCCCCTCGATATGAGTGTCGATATATTCGCCGATCGCGTCCTCGGACAGGTTTTCGCCCTCAATCAGCAATTGGGTATCAAACTTGTATTCCAACATCGCGGTTTCGCTCCTTTTACCCAGTCAGTGTCTGTCCATGATAACGCAAAAACAGCCGAAAAGCAATCCCCCGCGTTTATCGCGCGGATAGCCGCCGAAAAACGGCCTTGGCACGCATAAAAACCCCGGAAATATTGACACTTTTCGCCTTTTTCTTATATAATATGTTGTTGTGCCGCGCGATGCGCGCCCCATACCGGACGTTCCCCGCGACAGCCGAAAAAGTAAGGAGAGAATACTCATGAAGCCCACTACCGCCGCCGAATTGCGTACGATGTTTCTCAAGTTTTTTCAGGATAAGGGGCACGCCGTTATCTCCAGCGCATCGCTGATCCCGGAAAACGATCCGACCGTGCTGTTTACCACCGCGGGCATGCACCCGCTGGTGCCGTATCTGTTGGGCGCCAAACATCCCGCGGGCACCCGACTTACCGACGTGCAAAAATGCGTGCGCACCGGCGACATCGACGACGTGGGGGATTTCAGCCACCTCACCTTCTTTGAAATGCTGGGCAACTGGTCGCTGGGCGACTATTTCAAAAAAGAAATGATTCCGTGGAGCTGGGAATTTCTCACCAGCCCCGAGTACCTCGGTCTGCCCAAAGAAAAGCTGGCTTTTTCCGTTTTCGCGGGCGACGAGAACGCCCCGCGCGATGAAGAGAGCGCTAAACTCTGGCGGGACTGCGGCGTGGCGGACGACCATATCTTCTTCCTGCCCAAGGAAAACAACTGGTGGGGCCCCGCGGGCCTGACCGGCCCCTGCGGCCCGGACAGCGAGATGTTCATCATCACCGATAAGGAACCCTGCGGCCCGGATTGCTCCCCCGCCTGCTCCTGCGGCCGGTATCTGGAAATCTGGAACGACGTGTTTATGCAGTACAACAAAACGCAGGAAGGCGCGTACGTGCCGCTGACGCAGAAGAACGTGGATACCGGCATGGGGCTGGAGCGCACCATCTGCGTGCTGACCGGAAAAAAGAGCGTGTACGATACCGACCTGTTTGAGAATATTCTGGGCAAAATTGCGGAGCTTTCCGGCAAGCACTACGGGGACAGTCCCGCGATTACCAAGGCGTTCCGCATTGTGGGCGACCATATGCGCACCTCCACCTTCATTTTGGGCGACGACCGGGGCATGGCCCCCTCCAACGTGGGGCAGGGCTACGTGCTGCGCCGCCTCATCCGCCGCGCCGTGCGCTACGGGATGGAACTGGGCCTGCCGGACGATTTTACCGGCGAAATCGCCAAGGTAATTATCGCCCAGTACCAGAGCGTATACCCGGAGCTGAAGCGCAACGCCGCCTTCGTGCTGGAGCAGCTTTCGCTGGAGGAAACCCGCTTCGCCAAAACCCTTAAGCAGGGCAACCGCGAGTTTGAAAAGATCGCCCAGAAGGTGGAAAACGGCGTGATCGACGGCGAAAGCGCCTTCCACCTGTACGACACCTACGGCTTCCCCGTGGAAATGACGCTGGAACTGGCCAAAGAAAACGGCCTGACCGTGGATATGGAAGGCTACGATGCCTGCTTTAAGAAGCATCAGGAAAACAGCCACGCGGGCGCGGAGCAGATTTTTAAGGGCGGTTTGGCCGACCACAGCGAGCAGACCGCGCGCCTGCACACCGCTACCCACCTGCTGCACGCGGCGCTCCGTAAGGTGCTGGGGCCGGAAGTGGCGCAAAAGGGCAGCAACATCACTGCCGAACGCCTGCGGTTTGATTTTTCTTTCGGCCGCAAGATGACCCCGGAAGAGATTGCCGAGGTGGAAAAGCTGGTAAACGAAGCCATTGCCGCCGCCGCGCCCATCACCTGCGTGGAAACCACCGTGGCGGACGCCAAGGCGGAAGGCGCAATCGGCCTGTTTGAAAGCAAGTACGGCGAAAAAGTAAAAATGTACACCATGGGCAAGTTCAGCAAAGAAATTTGCGGCGGCCCGCACGCGAACAACACCGCCGAGCTGGTTTCCTTCAAAATCCAGAAGGAAGAAAGCTCCTCCGCGGGCGTACGCCGCATCAAAGCGGTGATCGGCGCGAAAGCGGAATAATTTGTCGTCCACACCCGCAAAATCTGGGCCGCACGGCAATGCGCCGGGCGGCCCAAACGCTGCATACCTGCGCGCCGTCAGGCGTGAAACGTTACTCCGGGCGGCCCAAACGCTGTGCATCCGAACGCCGTCAGGCGTGAAACGTTACTCCGAGCGGCCCAAGCGCTGTGCATCCGAACGCCGTCAGGCGTGAAACGTAACAATCCGGCGGTTCGGCTGCGTGTATGCGGCGGGTGTGGTATAATATTTCCAGTTCCAGGGATGCGATGGTTCAATCGCTTCGCGGCTGCCAAAGCGGGGCGCTGCAGATTTGGGCAAGAAAAACCGAAGGAATAGCGGCGCTATTTCAAGGCTTATCGAACCCGAAGACACGGTGCTCCGCGAAGGAAGGCGAGAAAGGGATTGATTCAGTGCTTTCCGAACCAGTAGGGAGCGTGCGGCATGGCGAAACGGCGCTGGCGCATCGGCATCATCGCGGGCGCGCTGGTCGCGGTCGCCGCGTTCGTATGGATTCTGTTACCGCGCCCGCAGACGGCGTTGACTCCGGACCCGCCCGGCGCAAGGCTAACGGCTGCTTCACAGGGATTGGATACGATTACGATCGACGCGACGTTTCGCCCGGTATCCCGCTCGATGGACGTTACACAGGTTTGCGTGCTGCAAAACCGCACCGGCGTTCCCCAGCGGCTGGCGGTTCTTCGCACCTATCCCAACGCATTTTCCAGCGAGGACACCTCCCCCGCCGCGACCGATGAGCTGTACGACGTTTGTTACCCAAACGGGTTCTCGGCAGGGAAGCTGTCGTTTTCCTATGTGATGCTTCAAATGGCGGATGCCGCCGAGGACTACGCCAGTTATTCCTTCACCGACGATGCGCACACCGTGATGAGCGTCGCCCTTCCTGCCGACTGGCTGCCCGGCGAAAGCATTACCCTGCGGATGGCGTACACGCTGACCGTGCCGGAAGCGATTTACCGCTATGGCGTCAGCGGCGGCGTATGGGCGCTGGGCAACGCATTCGTCATCCCCTCCCCATGGCAGGACGGCGAGTACCGCACCGACGAGTATATTTCCATCGGCGATCCGTTTATCAGCGAATGCCGCAACTATACCGTGCGCCTGACCGCGCCGAAGGACTATATTGTAGCGGGCACAGGCGCGTCGGCGCAGGCCGAAACAGCGGACGGCCAGACCCTTACCACATTCACCGCCCCCGCCGTTCGGGATTTTGCCATTTGCGTAAGCACCGCCTACCGCGAGCAGACCGCTAAACAAAACGGCGTGCTGGTGCGGGCGCTGGCCCTGACCGACGCGAACGCGAAAACGATGCTTACTACCGCCCTGCGCGCCCTTGCCTGTTTCGCTGATCGTTACGGCGCGTATCCCTACCCAACCTACACCCTGTGCGAGGCGAGCCTCCCCATTGACGCGGCGGAATACCCGGCGCTTTCGATGGTTTCCTCCGCAAAGCTCGCGGCGCAGGGCGACGCGCCGGAACAGGCCGTGGCGCTGCAAACCGCGCACCAGTGGTGGTACGCCGTCGTCGGCAGCGACGGTTTCAACCAGGCCTGGCAGGACGAGACCCTCAGCCAGTTTTCCCTGCTGGATTACTGGGAAACGTACCGCGGCGCCTCCGCCCGGGCCGACCTGCAATATTCGCTGGCCGATACCGCCATGCTGGTCACCGTGCCGCAGGGCGTTACCCCCGGAAGCCCCGTGGATTACTTCGGCGATCTGAGCGAGTACCGGCTGGTGGTATACGGGCGAGGGGCGGCCGCGATGTGCGCGCTCAACACCGCCCTGAACGGAACGCTTGACGGTTTCCTGCGCGCCTATTATGATACGTACGCGTTTCACCTTGCCACCCGCGCGGACTTCGAAACGCTGCTGAAAACCCATACCGGCGAGGACTGGTCGCCGCTGCTGACCGATTATCTGGATACTTACCTGAGCAATTGACGGTACGAAAGGGAAGAAGCCCAATGTTTAACCAAACCGCAGGCGATACCGCCGTTCTGATCCCCAGTTACCAGCCCGACCGCAAACTGCCGCCCTATGTGGCCGCGTTGCTCAACGCGGGGTTTGCCCGGATCGTGGTGGTGGACGACGGTTCCGGCCCCGCATACGACGGGATATTCAGCGCCCTGGGGCAGGAGGCCGACCCGCGCGTGCGGGTGCTTCGCTATACCCCCAACCATGGCAAAGGCTACGCCCTGCGCGCCGGGATGCGCTGCCTGTGGGAAGATTACCCGGAGTGCGCGTATATCCTCACCGCGGACAGCGACGGACAGCACACCGTGCCGGATACCCTGCGTATGGCCGAAGCCCTGCACGCGGACGGAAGCGGCCTGCTGCTGGGCAGCCGGGATTTTTCCCAGCCCAATGTGCCGCGTAAAAGCCGCATGGGCAACCGTATCACCACGGCGGTGTTCCGCGTGCTGTATGGGCAGCTCGTCAAGGATACCCAGACCGGGCTGCGCGGTTTTGCCCGCGCGCTGCTGCCCCGTTTTCTGGAAACAAAGGGAGACCGGTACGAGTACGAGATGAACCAGTTGATCGACTGCACCGCCGACCGCATCCCCATCCGCGCCCTGCCGATTGAAACCGTATACGAAAACAACAACGAAGGCAGCCATTTTAACCCCGTCAAGGACAGCTGGCGGATCTACCGGGTAATTCTGTCGCGGTTTTTCCGCTTCATCACCGCGTCGCTCTTAAGCTTCTGTGTGGATTACGGAATGTACCTGTTGCTGAATACTCTGTTCCACGAGCATGTGCCCGCATTAAACACCACGGTCGGCTTTCTGTTTTTCCGCTTTGTGGCCCGCATCGGGCTGGCTGTGGTGCTGGCACGCATCGTAAGTTCTGTTTTCAATTTCCTCATCAATCGAAAATACGTATTCGGCAGCAGTAAAAAACTGGGCACCGCCTTCTGGCGCTATGCCGTGACGGTTGTGGTGATCGTGTGCCTGTCCGCATGGCTCACCAGCAGCCTGCATATCTGGTTTGGCTGGAATGATAATCTGGTCAAAATCCCGGTGGATATCGCTCTGTTTTTCCTGAGTTACTATATACAGCGGCGCTGGGTTTTCGGGGGCCGCCCCAAGGACGCCGACATCGCACGGGAGGAACCCTGAACCTGATGAAAAAACTGCTTTCCCTGCTTTCGGCGCTGTGCCTGCTTTTTCCCGGGCTGGCTGCCGCAACCTCCCTGCCGATGGATTTTTCCCCCGCCCCAGTGGCGAACGAAGCCAACTACCTGAACGACCACGAGTATCAGGATGAAACCCTGCATGTGTGGATTGAGGATATTCAGCGCGACAACAGCATATACCATGTGGCGCACGTGGAGATTTCCGATCCCAGCCAACTGAGAACCGCCCTGTCCTGCGACCCCGGCGAGACCGCCAAAGCCCCGGCCAGTGTGATCGGCGCGGCTTATAACGCGGTGGTCGGCGTAAACGGCGACGGGTACCTGTTCCGCAGCAGCGGTTACATCGTGCGGCAGGGGCAGGTATTGCGCAAGTCCGGCGCGATGGAGCTGGACTATCTGCTGATCGACACGGCGGGCGACTTTCACCCTTTACGCAAACCTGCAAAAGCCACGCTTTCCGAAGCGCTGAAAACGCTGAATGTGGCGCAGTGCTATTACTTCGGCCCGGTGCTGGTAATGGACGGCGAAGTGCAGACTGTGTATAATCAGTACGGTTTCGCCCCGCAGGATCGCAGCCCCCGCACCGCCATCGGGCAGGTCGGCCCGCTTTCCTACGTGCTGGTAGTGGTGGACGGCCGACAGAACCAGAGCCGCGGGGTAACGCACAAGCAGCTGGCGCAGTTTATGGGCGATCTGGGCTGTGTGACCGCCTTCAACCTGGACGGCGGCGGCAGCAGCACTTTGCTTTTTCACGGCAAGGTGTATAACAGCGTCAGCGAGGGCAGCGAGCGCGATATCAGCGACATTCTCTACTTTGGCACAGGCGTTACAGGTCAATAAACCGCACTTCGGAACAGGTATGACGGGCATGACGGGAGAGTAAACCACGCTCCTGCCGTGCCTCCCAGTCTGTGGGATGGTTTTCCGGGCTGCGTTCGTTTCTTTACTGTTAAGCCGGGTATCGCCCGCGTAAGAGTGGGCGGACAACCAATTTTCCAGAGTGGAAAGGGGTTTTCGCATTGCCAAAGGTTCGGTTCCGTCGCGTCGCGGCTATGGCGCTTGCGGGTCTGCTGCTTCTCGGTCAGGCGCTGGCTGATGTGTCCACCGATATTTCGCCCCTGCCCTGGGATGATTCGCCCGGTTGCCAGCCCGACCCGGCCGAGTATACGGAAACCGGATTTTACGATGCTTCCTTGAAGGTAGACATCACAAAGTACCGCCGTGACGAAGCGGATTACTACGTAGCGCAGGTGGACGTAAAACACCCCAGCCAGCTGCGTACCGGGTTGGCCGGCATCCTCAACCGCAACTCCAGCACCATCACCGGCATGGCAAAGGCCTACAACGCCGTACTTGCCATCAACGGAGACGATTATACCCAGCGTGATGTGGGGCTGACCGTTCGCCAGGGCGTTACCCTGCGGAATAAGACCAGCAACCTGTACGACATGCTGCTGATTGATTCCAACGGGGATTTTCACATCGTGAAGCGGGATAATCTGGACATGCTGGACTTTTATCTGTCTGGCGGGCTGGACATCCGCAACGTTTTCAGCTTCGGCCCCGCGCTGGTGATCGACGGAGAAAAGCAGGAGATTCCCGAAAAATACAGCTTCGCTCCGCATTACAAAAACCCGAGAGCGGCCATCGGACAATTGGGGCCGCTCAGCTACGTATGCGTTGTTGTAGACGGCCGCAGCGACGACAACGCGGGCGTTACGCTGGAGGCGCTGGCGGATTTTATGGCCAGCATCGGCTGCCAGCAGGCGTTTAACCTGGACGGCGGCAACAGCGCCACGCTGGTGCTGAACGGAAAGATTTACAACGACAAATCCGAAAGCAACGAACGCAGCGTTAGCGATATTATATACTTTGCCACTTCCGTAGACCCCGTAAACTGGTAAGCAGTAAAAAACGCCCGGTCGCAAATGCGCCGGGCGGTCTGTAATCGTCTATGCAGGCTTTCCTGATGCCGGGCTAAGGGTTTTGCCTTTCGGGAGGCATCCTGTATGGTAATCCGCTCCCGATGCGGCGCTCACGTCAGGCTGCGGTGATTATTTTCCCCCGCAATGGCCGCAACCCAAGCTGATTTCTTCCGCAGCAACGCGCATCCGCTGCGGATCGCCTTCCTCCAGCGCCCGGAACCCATACCGGGCAAAAAAGGGCGAAAGCGCCGCTGGGCAGGTAAGCGTTACACTCGCTGCCTGATGGGACATCGCCTTAAAAAGCACCAACCGCACCAGCAGATCCCCGTAACCCTCGCCGCGCGCCGTTGGCAGTACGCAAAAATCCCCCGCATAAAAACCGCCGTCGTACCACCACAACCGGGCAGTTCCCACGGGCGTTCCCTCGCGATACACCACCACTTGCTGGGCTTCCTCATCCAGCCTGTCCCGGCCGCGGTTCAGCACCGCCTGTCGCAGCTGCAGCGGCTGGGTAATATCGGCGCCCTGCGCAAACCATTTGCCTTCAATCATCTTACTTCCCCCGTTTCGAAAGGAGTTCTTTATGGAACATGAAAAAGTGCTCAGAATCAGCGAGTTAACACGCATCAGCCGGGAGCGGGAGCTGACCGAAGCCGAGCAGGCCGAGCGTGCGACGCTCCGGCAGCAATACCTGAGCGAGTTTCGCCAAAGCGTGCAGCAAACGCTGGAAAACACCTCCATCCGCGAACCAGACGGCACCGTGCGCCCGCTTCGGAAAAGGAGCGACTCCTCCGACGGGGAAAACGGGTGCCGTTCGCAGGCGAAGGATGATTAATCACTTCGCGGCCACCAAAACGGAACGCCGCAGATTCAGGGGAGAAAAGCCGAAGGAACCGTGGCGCTATTTCAAGGCTTTGAAACCCGAAGATGAGATGCTCCGCAAAAGCAGGCGTGAAAGGGATGGCTCCATCGCAACCCTGAAACAGCAACGCCCCTTCCCGCCGCCTTTTCGGGCCGCGTAAGAGGCGTGTTTCCCATTCGTGAAAAAGTTTCCCAACACATAAATTATACCACCGGAACCACGGGTGTGACAAGCTGAAAATCTTTGGTAAAAGGGTTGTGGAAAACCAACCCTTCGGGTATAATAAAGACGAGCCGGGAGAGATGGCTGGAACAAAGATCCCGCCTCGCCGCCGGTAAACCGGAAGATCGCAGGCTGTTTTGACACGGCGATCCCCGCTGGGCGGATTCCGGTACAAGGCGCGATGCGCACGGTGCGTGGCCGTTACGCCTACCTTACCCGGGCGCACCGATCGGCGAACACGCAACGCCGCAAAGAGATCAGAAAGCAAGGTGATTCCATTGTACAGTGATGAGGATCAGGAATTGGGTGGCATGACCGCAGAAGGCACAGAGGATCAGGATTTCATCGAAGGCGTCGATGAAGATGGCAACAAAGTGCTTTTACAAGTCGTCCGCTATTTCTATTACAACGGAGAAGAATACGTTGTGTTGGGCGACGCCCAACAGGAGGACGAGTGCGGCTGCCACTGTGACGAGTGCGGTTGTTCCTGCGAAGAGGATGATGAAGAGCCCGTGAACCTCTACATCATGAAAGTCGTAGAATCGGAGGACGACGAAGACACGGAGGAATTCGTACCCGTAGAGGATGAGGAACTGCTCGGGAAACTCATCGAGGTCGTGCAAACGGATTTCGAAAAGGAATCGGAACTGGACGACGACGACGAATAACCCCATGGTTTCCCGGTAACATCGGTTGCTTCAGGTTCGCAAGGTTCTTTCGGTTCTTCCCGGAAAGCATCGCGAGCTCCAAGGCATCAGGTACCCGGCACGAACCCGGGCAGTCGCCCTAATTGAATAGACACGGTATAGCCGGGTGGCGCGTTACGCCGCCCGGTTTTTTTACGCTTCTTATCAAACAGCCTCGCGAACATTGCTGCCGATACCCCCCGAAGGGTACGGCGGCTGAAGAATATTACGGATGTATTTTTACGCAAAAGCGCCCGCCGCGAAGAACGCGGCGGGCGCTTGTATTGAATTCTGCGGAATCAGGCGGCGGGCGTAGCCGTGGGTTCGTCCGTCACTGCGGGGGCTTCTGTTACGGTCGCATCGGTAGCCGCGGCATCGGTGGCAGCAGCGTCTTCGTCCGTAGCGGCGGCTTCCTGCTGCAGCTGGTCATAGGACTTGATCAGCCCGGTGTAGGTGATCGTCGCCTGCTTCTGCCAGGCATCCATAGCCGCAGAAGTCTTGGAAGAAAGCAGATCGGTGCGAATGCTTTCCTTCATCTCATCGGTCAGATCCACGGGGCCAGCGGGCACATCGCCAAGGTACTTCACAATATGCACGCCGTACTGGCTCACATAGGGGGCGCTCACGCCGCCCACATCGGTGATGGAGAACGCGGCCTGCACAAACTCCGGAACGAAGTTAGTGGAAGCCAGCGCAACCTCGTACCCGTTGGGGTAGCTGCCGCTGGTCATGCCCGGGTCGGTGGCGGTGCCATCAGCCTTTACGCCATATTCCTTAATCAGCGCGTCAAAATCCTCGCCCTGCGCGATTTTGTCGTTGATTTCGGTGGTCTTATCCTGCACGGAAGCCAGGATCGCGGCCTTGGCGTTATCCACATCCGCCTGCGTTACAGGCGTTTCAGTGGGTTCGGGGCTTGCGTTCGGGTCAACAGTGACTTCCGGGGTAGCGGTCGCATCCGGCGCTTCGGTGGCACTGGTGTCGCCGCCGGTTTCCGTAGTGTCGTTCGCATCGGAAACAGTCGCGTCGCTGGTATCGTTCTCCGCTTCCATCTGTTCCTCCAGGCGAGCCTGCAGGTCGGTGTAGGTTTTAAGCAGCGTATCGTCCACGGGCAGCAGAATATGTTTCACATAGCGGTATCCAGCCGGATGGTACCAGGGCTTCTCGGTTACCTGCTGATAATTGTACATCATCAGCTGGTACTCGTACGCGTCCAGATCGTTTTCGTAAGCAGCCTTGTCCTTCGCCACGTTGGCATCGTACTGCGTCTGAATATCCTCGTCGGTTACGGCGATGTCTTTGCAAACGTAGTTCTGCACGCGGGTGTAGATATCGTTGTCCAGATAGCTCTGGCGCAGCTTATCCTTGTCGTAGCCAAGGTTTGCGTAGTAGGCTTCGGCTTCGGCATAAGCGGCGGCCTTTTCATCATCCGTAGAAGAATCGGTCAGCTTGCCGGCGGAGCTAACGTAATTATCCAGCGCGGACTGCCAGTCGGTATCCGCTTTGGCGTACACGGCGTTCTTTTCATCATCGGTGTACTGGTCCAGGCCCTGCGCGGCGGCCGTCTGCGTAACCAGTTTCATCGTGATGGCTTCTTCCATCGCCACGGCGTAGTACAGGTTCAGCGACGATTCGTCCGGGTCGCCGTAGTAGTTAACAAGGGTGTCGTAGTAGGTATGCACATCCGCCCAGGTAACGTCGATACCGTTTACCGTCGCCACAACATCGGTATCGTTAAACGCCGGTGCGGTGGTGGCTACGGCCTGCGTTACCTCGGCAGTCGCGCTCGCGTCGGGGAGGGTCTGGCTGCCGTCGGCAGCCTCGGCCATCGCCAGCGTTACGCTTGCCAACAGGCAAACGCTCAGCAGCATGGCGATTACTTTACGGAATTTGTTCATGTAATGTGTCCTTTCCTTGCTTCGTCGGAAGCGACCCTATTTTTGGATGAACGGCGTTGGAACGTTTTTCGCTTGCCTTATCAGTTTTCGGGCAAGGTGCGCCGCGTTGTTTTTATTATGGCACACAGCGCATGGCTTCGCAAGGGTTTCCCCCGGCTTTTACCGAATGTTTCCTTATTGTTCAAATTTGCGTCTGTAGAACGGTTACATTGGGGGGTGCACGGATGCGTGTAACGGTTGAAAAATCACGGCGCTTACTGACCGTTACGGAAAACGGCCGGGCACTGTGGCAGGCTCGCGTTGCGCTGGGCCGCGTACCCGCTGGGCCGAAACGCCGGGAGGGCGACGGCCGCACCCCGGAAGGCGTTTACCGCGTTTGCCTGTGCAAGGCGCAGGGGAAGTACGGCCTCAGCCTGGGGCTGAGTTATCCCGGCGCGGCGGACGCCCGCCGGGCCTTTGCCGAAGGCATCATCGACCGTGCGACGCTCGACGCGGTGGAAGCCGCCGAAACGGAAGGGCGCAGGCCTCCATGGGGCACGCCGCTAGGCGGAGAGATTTACCTGCATGAAGGCCAGACCGATACGGACTGGACCCAGGGCTGCATCGCCCTCGCCCCGCAGGATATGGCGCGGTTATACGCCTGCCGCGATCGGATCGAGGCCGTGGAAATCCTGCCGTAACTGAAGAGAAGAGATAACTGCGACAGGTATCCAGTCATCTATGTTGCAGCATAACATGAAAAGAAAAAACACGGCCTCTTCCGCTGTGAGCGAAAAGGGGTCGTGTTTGATGATTCGGTTCAGAGACGCGGATCACTCTTCGTCGGTATCGTCGTCGTCTTCGTCGCCGTCGGTTTCGCCGTCCTGTTCTTCCATCACTTCCAGGCAACGCTGGAACACGCGCTGATACTCGTCCTCGTCTTCGATGGTCGCGTAAATATCGTCGCCGTTTTCGTCCTGCTCAATCTTTAGCAGGATGGATTCGCCCTGCAGGCAATCTTCCATGTCCTGCTGAGCTTCCAGAAGAATATAACTGGCGCCTTCAAACTCCAGCGTCATCAGATGGTCGAAAGTAATATCGTTACCGTCCTCGTCCTGCAGGGTCACAATGTGCTCTTCCAGTTCCTCGGGGGTTTCATCGTGATTCTGGTCTTTCATATCCGGACCGCTCCTTTTTCAGGCCGCCCGCTACGGCGGCGATCAGTGTTCCATTTTTCCGCCCGCCGCCAGCCACTGCTCCAGGATCACGGTCGCGGCCAGCTTATCCACGTGGAGCTTACGGTCTTCCCGCCGTACGCCGCCCGCGATCAGCACCCTTTCGGCGGTCAGGGTGGTCATTCGTTCATCCCAATAGGCGACCTGCAACCCCTTTTGCGCCAGCACATCGCCAAAGGCGGCAGCCTTTTCCGCCTGGCCCCCACGGGTTCCGTCCATGTTCAGCGGCAGGCCCAGCAGCACATCCCGAGTGCCATACTGTTCACACAGCGCGACAATATGCGCGCCGTCCGGTCCATATCCGATCCGGCGGTACACTTCCACCGGCTGTGCGATGGTGCGGGTCGGGTCGGTCACCGCAACGCCAATGCGTACGTCTCCCACGTCCAGCGCCAGCACGCGCCCCGTCTGGCTCACGCGTCCAACCCTTTCAGGTACACGCGTACCAGTTCTTCCACGATCTCGTCGCGTTCCACCCGGCAAATCAGGCTGCGCGCCTGATTATAGCTGGTGATGTAAGTCGGGTCGCCGGAGATGATGTATCCCACCAGCTGCGTAACCGGATCGTAGCCCTTCGCCTGAAGCGCCCGGTACACATGCTCCAGAATATCGCGGGCACAATTGGTTCCCTCCACCACGGGGGAGAATTTGGTTGTACCGTTCATATCCGTTGCCACTTGCTTCACTCCTTCAAAGTGATTCAATTCATTATACACCAGCCGTCCGCATTAGGAAAGAGCTGGAATGGAAAAGCGCGGGGGATTTTTCCATCCTCCGCGCCACCCGCCTATTTACGCAGGCGCAGGGTCACACCCCGGGCCTCGGCCACAGTCCGCAGCAGCAGCGCCGCTTTTTCGGCACGCTGTTTTAATTCGGCATAGTCGCACGGCGCGTTCTCCAGCGTGCTCATCACCGTGCGCAGATCCGGCAGTTCCAGCAGGTTAACAGCAAGGCAGTAGAAACTTTTTCTCCGCCCATCGTTGTACTCGTTCAGCAAACGTTTCAGTATCGCCGCCTTTTCCTGCTGTTCGGCGTGATAAGCGGTCAGCCCGATCGTTTTTGCCTTTTCCATATCCTGAAATTGCCGCAGGTGCGTAATAAACGAATCCCGCGCGTCCGCCCCCGCATATTTCTCGCAGGGGTATTCCGCACACTGGTAACAGTAAGCGATCCCTTCCCGCTGCTTCGCGCAGCGCTGAACGGCGCAGGGCTGGTTGCCCGCTCCCCCGCCACATCCCGGGCAGTACCCGCCCACAAACAGGGGGCACAGCGCGCAGTTGAGTCCGCAAAGGGACAGCCATGGGTCCTCGCGCCTGAAACCGCTCATCATGCGCCTCCCGCCCGCAGCAACGCCGCCGGCTTTTACCCGGTTGCCGCCCGGCATACCGGTCGCTGTTTTTACGGGGCCGCCGCCTGTCAGTCCAGAAATTCTTCGCGAAGGGTTACGTGAAAATCCCGCGCGATGGCGCGCAGATCGTCGTCTGTGATGGTCTGCATCACCGCTTTGCCGGAAGAAATCACTTTCATGTAAATTTCCGCCGCTTTTTCGATGGTGTGCATCAGTCCGAATGCGGTATCCAGATCCGGCCCGCTGACAAACAACCCATGGTGCGCCCACACCGCCGCGTCATACTCCAGCATCAGGCGGCTGGTTGCCTGCGCAATCTCCGCGCCGCCAGGCACCATCCACGGCACCACGCCCACGCCGCCCGGGAACACAACCGGGCATTCCGTGGCGCTTTGCCAAAGAGCGCGGGAAAAATCCCGGGCCGTCAGGGGCAGGATATAGGTCATGGCAATCACGTTGGCCGGATGCGCGTGGTAAATCACGCGGTTCTTCCCGTCGGTTGCCTGCTTGCGCACGCTATGGTTCAGCAGATGGCTGGGCAGCTCGCTGGTGGGTACGCCGCCGTTTTCCAGCCCCCACACGAGGCGCCACGCATCGCCCGTTTCGTTCAGCTCAATCAGGCACAGGCAGTTTTGCGGCGCCAGAATCACGTTGCGCATGTATTTTCCGCTGCCTGTGGCCACAAAATACTCACAGGCCAGGTTTTCCGCCTGCACGCCGAGGGGCACCCATTCACCCGGCTCCTCATCAAAAAACGGCCTGCACTGCTCCACCTCCGCCGCGGAGAGCCGATAGGTCAGGTTGCCGCCATTACGCTCGTGCCAGCCCTGCAACCATCCGTCGTTACAGGTGCGCACCACCCGCTGCAACACCAGCGTATCCACCATTTTCATTCGTTTATTGCCTCGCTTTCAAAACAGTCTGCTCATATTGGGCTACCTGTGGATACCATGCGCCATCGGCGGGCACGCCCTGCTTTTCGCAGTACGCGGCCCATACGTCTCCAAAAGGCAGGGTTTTCAGGTCCTCCTGCGCTGCCAGCAGCTCCGTAAAACGCGCCTCGTCCTGTAGCGCCGCCAGTTTGCGGTGCGGCGTCAGCAGCGCGGAAAGCAGCGCTTTTTGCAGGTTGCGCGCGCCGATCACCCAGGCGGCTACACGGTTGATGGATGCATCGAAGAAGTCCAGTCCGATCATGGCCTTATCCAGCGCGTTGCAACGCACCAGTTCGGCGGCGATTTCCTTCAGCTCGTCGTCCAGCCGCAGCACATGATCGCTGTCCCAGCGCACGGGGCGGGTTACATGCAGGGGCAGGCGGTCAAACTGGCAGAGCATCGCGGAGATTTTATCGCTCACCATTTCCGTAGGGTGGAAATGTCCGTTGTCCAGCAAATCGTACACCCCGGGGTGCGCGGCGGCGTATGCCAGATAAAACTCGTGGCTGCCCACGGTATACGCCTCCACCCCGATACCGAACACCTTGCTTTCCACGCTGTCCACCACGCCCGGCAGCTTTTTCTCAAAGATACGATCCAGACTGTCTTTCAGGCGCAGGCGCGGGGTCAGCCGGTCGGCGGGCACATCCTTTAACCCGTCGGGAATCCACACGTTGCACAGGCTGGGCGTGCCCAGTTCTTTGGCAAAATACGCGGCGATACGGCGGCAGGCCTGCCCGTGGCGCACCCAGTACGCGCGCACCTCATCGTCCGGGCTGGAAAGGGTCAACCCATTTTTCACCATGGGGTGGCTGAAAAACGTGGGGTTAAAATCAAGCCCCAGCCCGCGGCTTTTAGCGTATTCCACCCAGGCGCGAAAGTGTATGGGCTGCAGTTCGTCCCGTTCCGCATGCTCGCCGTTCTCAAACACAGCGTAGCTTGCGTGTAAATTCAGGCGTTTTTTGCCGGGGATCAGACGAAGCGCCTGATCCAGATCGGCGGTCAGCTCGGCAAAGCTGCGCGCCCTGCCGGGATAATTTCCCGTCGCCTGAATACCGCCGGACAGCGCCGCGCCGGTGTTCTCCAACCCGGTTACGTCGTCGCCCTGCCAGCAGTGGATACTGATTGGAACGCCCGCAAGCGCCGCTATCGCGTGTTCCGCGTCCGCGCCGATTTCTGCATAACGCTCCGTTGCCACAGAATAACCCTCGTTCATTCTCTGTTCCCCTTCATTTTATGATACGTCTGCACGGCGAAATCACGGCGGATCATCGCGCGCGCCTCCGCAAGCCCCGCGATTTCGCCCTGCGCAATCAGCTGCGCAATCACGTTACCCAACGCCGTGCCTTCGCTCGGCCCTGTATAAACCGGGATCCCGGTTTCGTCGGCGGTCCACTGGTTCAGCACCCGGTTCTGGCTGCCACCGCCCACAATGTGCAGCGCGGCGTAGGACCTACCGGTAATCGCCTCCAGCGAGCGGATGTCCTGCGCGTACTTGCAGGCCAGGCTGTGCAGCACACAACGGAACAGCTCGCCATGGTCGGCGGGTTCCGGCGCGCCCGCTTCGCGCAGCGCGGCTTTCACTTCGTCCGTCATGCTGGCGGGCGCCAGAAAGCGATTATCCGAAACGTCCACAACGGGCGCGTACGCCGCCTGTTCCGCAAGCGTCGCCATCTCCTCAAAGCTGTAACGGTTGCCCGTTTCCCGACGCAGACATTGCATCATCCACATCCCCATAATGTTGCGCAGAAAGCGGATTTTTCCGCCGTAGCCGCCCTCGTTGGTAAAGCCCGCATTGCGCGCCGCGTCGGTCACGATGGGTTCGCTGTTTTCCACCCCCAGCAGGCTCCACGTGCCGCTGGAAAGGGTAACGGCCCGGTCGTCCAGCGCAGGCACGGCCATAAACGCGCTGCCGGTATCATGCGAGGCGGGCAGCACCACGTCACAGGAAAACCCGACCGCATCGGCCACTTCCACGCGCAGTTCGCCCAGGCGCGTGCCCGGCTGCAACGGCGGCTGCGGAAACAGCCTCTCCGGGATTCCCGCCGCAGCCAGCACTTCGGCGTCCCAGGCGCGGGTTTTCACACTGAGTAATCCGCTGGTGGATGCTTCGGTGTACTCGTTCGCTTTCACCCCGGAGAGCAGAAAGTGAAAATAATCCGGCACAAACAGGCAACGTTCGGCCTGCGACAGCATCCGGGCCGGGGTAGCCATCAACTGGTACACCGTGTTGAACGGCTGGCGCATAATCCCCGTGTGTTTATACAGCCATTGATCCGACAGGTTGTCCATCACGGCGGCGGTGCGGCTGTCACGGTACGCGATCGAGTCCCCCACCATCCGGTCCTCCGCATCCAGCAGCACGTAATCCACGCCCCAGGTATCCACCCCCACGCTTACGGGGATTTTACCCAGGTCTTTGCACTTTTTCATTCCTTCCAGAATATCGGTCCATAATTCGTCCAGATTCCAGCATAAATGGCCATTCCGGTTGACCATTCCGTTGGGAAAGCGGTACACTTCTTCCAGTGTCAGTTTTCCATCCTGTATGCAACCCAGGATGTGCCGTCCGCTGGAAGCGCCGATGTCGATGGCAAGTGTGTAAACAGGCATCCGATCACGACCTTTGCAACGAATCTATCCATAGCATAACGCAACGGAGTCAAAGAAAAAAGGACGGGGCCTTTCTGTTTCACGACCTGTGTGAACTCCGATACTCTCTGGGGGATACGCCCGTCTGCCGTTCAAAAATTCGGTAAAAATAACTGCTGTTGTCGTACCCCACCGCCTGGCAGACGGAAAGAATGCTTTGGTCCGTATCCCTGAGCAACTGTCTCGCCTTTTCCAGCCTGCGGCGCTGCAACAGCTCCGTGCAGCTCATCCCGGTACTTTCGCGGGCCACCCGGCTGACGTACGCCGGACTTACGCCGTGCGTGCGGGCAAAATCCAGCAGCCGGAAATCGGCATATCGGGTACGGATCGCCCGAAGCAGGTCCACAGCCAACGCGTTCCAGCGCCGCAGACCCGTAGCCATCCGCAAGCAATCCGGCATCTCCAGCAGGTGCAAAAACAGCAGTCCCATTTCCACCCGGCGAAGTTCGCGCCGGTCCCCTCCCGGCTCCAGAAAGCCCCATAACATGCTTTGCAGCAGGCACTGCACACTGTTTACGCCGGAAACGGGAAAATACAGATACGGAACGCTCGCCTCGCCGGTACGCAGGGCGTCCAGCAGAAAACGGCCCAGCGCGTTATCTGCGCCGACAGTTTCCAGCGCGAAATCAAAAAACTCCGGCTGTACCAGAAAGTTGACCGCCACGTCCTCCCGCCCGCATAATGCGACACTGTGCACCGCGTGCCGGTTAATCAGCAACAGTTCCCCCGCGTGTAAAACCACCTGTTCCCGACCGGCCAGCGTATGGGTCGCCTGTCCGCGCAGCATCACCATCGCTTCCACAAAATCATGCCGGTGCGGCGGGAAGGCCACGAAGCGCGTATGCGGCCGGATCGTAATCATCTGTTCTCCGGGGATCAGCTTTTGCCCTTCCAGTGTAAAGGATGTGCCGCTCGTATACACCGTCCGGTCCAGCGGTTCTCCCTTCAGCAGTCGTTCCTCTTCCGGAGTTACCGCGGCAAAATGCTCCACCAGATCAGCATCCATGCCGTTATCCTCCCGATCGTATTTAATTCATTATATCATGCCGTTTCGAGACTGCAAAGCCATGCCGAAGCACACAGGCATTCCCCCGCCGCAAAGGAACAATCCGCTGCAACGTTTTCAGATTCCCTTGCGTATATAGAGTGTAAGGAGGTGAAGCCATGGAGGTTCTGCTCCAGCCCGATGCCACGCTGGAAAGGCTGATGGCGCAATATGGCGACAGCCTGCTGCGCACCTGCTGGATGATGTTAAACGACCGCGACCTTGCGCGCGACGCCGCGCAGGAAACCTTTCTGAAAGCCTACCGGGCATTGCCGACACTGCGGGAAGGCAAAACGGAAAAAGCCTGGCTGATGCAAATCGCCGTGAACGTTTGCCGGGACATGCGCCGCGGATTCTGGTTCCGGCGGATCGACCGCCGCCTCACCCCGGACGATCTGCCCGAAACGGCCCGCGAAGACGAACGCCCCGACCCCGCCCCATTCCTCGCGGTGATGAGCCTGCCCGCCAAAGACCGGGAAACCGTGGTGCTGCACTACTATCAGGGGTTGTCCCTTGCCGAAATCGCAAAGCTTACGGAGGTGCCCGCCTCCACAGTGCGCGCCCGGCTGGCACGGGCCAAAAAGAAACTGCATCGCAAGCTGGAAGGGTGGTATTACGATGAATAAACGTTTTCAAGACGACGCCGACCGGCAGTTGAGCGGCCTTGCCTGGACGCAACAGGACACACAGGCCGTGCTCGCCGCCACGAAAGGAGAACGCCCCGAAATGAAAAAGAAAATCCGCGCGGGCCTTGTGCTGGCCGTGTCGCTGCTGCTGGTGGCGGCGGTCGCGCTGGCGATCGGGCTTAGCAAATCCCCGGAATATGCAGTGCTTGAAAAAGCGCGTCAGGCTGTATGCGAACAGTACGGGCTGAAACCGGAATGGCTTACGCTGTTTAACACAACCGTCGGCAAAGCAGCCGGGAAACAGACCGTACTGTTCACTACCCTTCCCTCTTCCTTCGTGGAGGTCGACGCGATCGGCAAATACACCGTCGAAATCGCCGCGGACGGGCAGGCCACCGCGTCCTGGTCGCACGACGACGTAGACCCGGCCCTGTGGCGAAACGCGGACCTCACCGCCGCCGTATGGGGCGCGCCCCAGCTGGAGCAGATGTTTGCACGGTATACCGCCTACCGTGCCTGGTGGGCGGAGCATGAAAACGTGTATGACCTGCCCATTGCGCAGCAAACCGCGCTGTTTGCGGAGTTGCAGCAAACCCTCGCGCCTCTTGCGCTGCCGCTGGAATGCTCGGCGAGAACAGGGGACACCGCGCCCCTCGCAACGCCGACCCCGATGCCTGTTCCCGCGGCCGCGCTGACCGCCGCCAAAGAAGCGCTGTTTACAAAGTATGCGCTGAACGACGATATGCTGTCGCTCTTCACCCTCAACGCCACTACGGATGCCTTGGACGGGCAGCCTGTATGGGTTGTCGCTTACAAACCGGTCGATTATGACAACCCCGGTGAGGCGGACTGGCGCTGGCTGGAAACCCTGAACCCGAGATTGGGCAGTTATCAGGTACAGGTGCGCCAGGCGGACAACACGGTCGTTCAGGTGCAATGGTCGCTGGACGGGGAAAAGGAAACCGACACTTACACTAAAAACAACTGGGCGCAGGCGGACGCCTACGACGCGCGCATCCTGCCGTGGGTACTGTCGCTGCTCCGCGCCAACGCGCCCATCATCGCCCGCTACCCGGAGGATCAGACGGATTGGTTCTCTGTGGCGGATGCCGCGGCCTACGATCAGGCTTTCCGCGACACCGGTTTTACCACACCGGTATACAACCACGGACTGCCAAAGCCAGGCGACCTGACCGAAGAACAGGCGCTGCAATGCGCCCGGCAGGCCATGCGCGAAGCCTACAGCCTGACCGACGAGCAACTGAAACCCTATGGCATCAGGGCTTCCTACCTGCTGGATCAGGGCGGTCTATGGCAAATCAGTTTCTACAGTGGCGACGGCATGGGCAACGTAGACCTGCGCGCCTCCGACGGAGAAGTGCAGACGGTGCAGTTGGATTCCGGCGTGATCGGCAACGGCTGACAAACCGGCAGAAAGGCGAACACATCACCCCCAGGATTTCTTCTGTTGGCAAAGGGGATCGGGCTGTAAAGCCCGATCCCCTTCGTTAGCTACTCCATCAAAAACATCCGGCGCAATTTCGGCTGCGCGCCGGTCACAGGATCCATCTCCAGTACCAGCACATCCCGCATATACTCGTTCCATCGGTCCACCACGGGGCTGCTCGCCTGTACCTGCTCCGCATAGGCCGCGCCCTGTTCGCACTCGTAATAGCCGAACACGGTTTCCCCATCGCTCCAGATGGAATAATTCCGGATTCCCGCAGCCTTCAGCACCGC
>JAEWYP010000016.1 GCA_023395615.1 Bacillota bacterium | reverse complement strand
GCAGAACCGGGTATCTTCGTACACTCCGCCGTTTGCGAGAATCGTGCGGCGGCTGGCCTCGTTATCCGTCCGGCAGGTGAGAAGCACCCGGGCATAACCGCGCTCCCGGCAGATGGCAAGGCAGTCGGCCAGCATCGCTTTGGCGTATCCCCTCCGCCACTCCGAAGGGCGCACGGAATAGCCGATGTTCCCGCCGTAGTTCAGCAGATCCTCATTCAGTTCCCGGCGCAGCTGGATCATCCCGACGACCCGCCCGTCCGCAACCCGCACGTACAGGTACTGATCGGCCGGCACAAGCCCTTCCGGGGTGGTTTCCCGTTTTTCCATCCGGCGGTTTTGCTCCAGCCATACGGGCACGTCGGCGCTGCTGCGGAGACCGCCCATACCATTCAGGGCGACGCCGGCGGCGACCGTTTCCTCGCGATAGGACAGGATTTCCTTTTCAAAGCTCAGGTCCGGTTTCATCAGTCTGCACGTTTCCATATGTACCCGTCTCCTTTGCCTGCGGATATAAAAAAGGAAGGCAACCGCCTTCCCTCTTATGGCATTTTCAGCTTTTTCAGGCCTGAGCGGCTTTCGCCATCTGCTTGGCCAGGCGAGCCTTTTTGCGGTTCGCGGTATTCTTGGGGATAATGCCCTTAGCGGTGGCCTTATCGATAGCGGAGGTGGTCACGCTGTATTGCGCGCCGGCGTTCGCGGGGTTCGCCAAAAGCTCCGCGTCAAACTTCTTAATCGCAGTTTTTACCTTGGTTTTCACGATACGATTCCGAAGGTTCTTCTTCTCGCTGACCTTCACGCGTTTAATGGCGGATTTGATGTTAGGCAACGTTCTTCACCTCCTTGGTTTCATAAATCGCAAGGTTGATTGTACCATGCCGTCGAATAAAAAGCAAGCGAAAATTTGCGGAAACTTCCCTTGTGTCCCCGAAGCCCCGATCTACTTCTCCAGCCCCGTATAGGCGGGCACCTGCGCCGACTTGCCCAGCGCGATCAGCCCAGACACGCTCCGCCCGCTTTTTACGATTCCCTTCGGGTTTGTGGTATCCAGCTTTTTACCCATAAACAGAATACAGCACGTTTTCCCGCCGTCCAGATTCTGGGCTTCCGTAGCCCCCAGTGCCTGCATCCTTTCGGCGAGCCATTCCACGCCCACACCACGGCTCGCTTTTTCACGTCCCTCCACCGACAGCACGATAAAATGGCGCGGGCCGATCATACCGATGGCGGAACGCGGTTCCCGTGTCGTAAAGTTCTTTTAAAGCAGCGGGTTTATTTCGCCGCCGCGCACCAGCCACGGGCCGAAGCTGAGCACCGTCTGCGCGCCTAAATCCAGGTATTGCTGCGCAGTCAGTTCCGCGCTCTGGTATACACGCATGGTTCCGTCCGCGAAAAAAGCGGCGGTATCCAGCGTGGGCCATCCAAGATTGCCGTTCTCGCTGGTCTTTTCATACAGCATCTTTCCGTTGCGAATAATCACGCCGGATTTTTTACGGTTATACAGGCGATAGCCGAACTGATCGTCGTTGATAGCGAATACCGCGCCGTTGTCCCGGGCGAGCTTTTCCGGATAAGAAAAGCCTTTGCCGGGCTTTTCAGTATTCGATGTAAGAAACTGCAGCGGGGACTGTTCCGAAAACTGCAAATCTGCCTCGTACCAGAGGATGGTGTTCTCCGTATCTTCATGGCGGGTGATCTCAATGCGTACGCCCTGCGCCTTGCTCTGGTAAAACCAGTAACCGTTGTCGTTGTCCTGGGTAAGGGTTTCATCCGTGCCTGCCGCCGTATCGGTTGCGGCTTGCGTCGCGGGTGCGCCGGTTGTTTCGGCTGTCGCGTTGTAACCGCCCGATAAAAACAGCGACAATACAAGCATAACAGCCGCCATTCGCCTGATCCATCCAGTCCGTTTCATGTCCGCGCCTCCCAATCGCACCCTATCTTGCCCCGGTAAAGTGGAAAAGTCAAGGGACGGGTTTTGGTAACCCGTTCCCTTTTATCACATTTTACAAATGTTGCGTTTGCATATTCAGCCCGTCTCCCCACCCTTACATGCGCAATTTACCTGTGCGGATTGACTCGTAGCCCGCGTCGCCCTATAATAGAACAGAATCGGTAGGCGCGTGTGCGCGCAAGAAGGAGCTTTCCATGGACGCTACGGCGGTTTCCGGCGCCTGGAAGAGAAAACTGTGGCTGGGCGCCGCGCTGACGGCGCTTGGGGGCCTTTGTTACGGTTACTCCCCTTTATCGCCGCTGTTCTCCCTGCTGCTTCCGCTGGCGGTATGCCCCCTGTATCAGCGGGGTGAGCTTTGGCCGGCGTTGCTGTTTCCGTTGATCCCGGCGGCAGCGTTTCTTGCCCGCGGCGGCGATACGGTGATCGGTCTGCTCCTTGTGCTGTACTCCTGTCTTGGCCTGTTGCTGGTCGCAATCGGCAAGAGGCGGAGGTGGGGGCTGCACGCGGAGGCCGTCGTGCTGATCGCGGCATGCGCGGTCACTTCGCTCGCCTTGCTTACCCGATTGAGTCTGCTATTGGGCGGCCCGCTGTATACCAGCCTGTCGGAATCCGTGATCGGTACGCTGCAAAATTCTCTGATGAGGGGGAGCATTCTGTATCGGTTAACCTCCCTTGGCATCCTGTCGGTACCCAGCGCGTATGCGGGCAGCACAGCCTTCCAGTTGGGCGATTACGTATTGATGAATCCAGGGCTGGAAAAGGAGCTGCTCAATATGCTCCGGCTCCGCCTCAGCGAGGGCCTGGCCAGCTGGGTTCCTTCGCTTCTGGTGCACAGTTCGGTGCTGATCGGCCTGTTCTCAGCGCTTTTCGCCGCCAGAGCGTCGGCGCGCCACGCAGGCGACGTATCGCAGGCGCCGCGATTCCGCGATCTTCGGCTGACGAAAACGGAACAGGGCTATATGCTGCTGTTATGCGTCGTCACCTTGTTCGCCGGTTTTATAGATGACGCTTTCCTGTCGCAACTGTCTGCGCTGACCTATGCCGCGTTCGCAGCGATCTGCCAGTTACTGGGGGCGGCGGTGCTTGTGACCCTGTTATCGAAACGGCACCCGGAACGGGCAGGGCTCTACGGTTTTCTGGCGAGTCTGCTTTACCTGGTGTTCCCACTTGTGCTGTTTCTGTTAGGCATGCTCGATCAGTTTCTGCCACTCAGGCCGGAAACCCCAAATCATCAGGAGGAGGAATAAACCATGAAAGTTATTCTGCTGTGCGACGTGAAAGGCACCGGAAAAAAAAGTGAAATTCTCAATGTGTCCGACGGATTCGCCCGCAACTACCTGTTCCCCCGCAAATGGGCCATGGAGGCGACTCCCGCCGCCGTGAAGGAAGTGGAGCGCAAGCACGCACTGGAAGAAAAAATGGAAGCCGAGCGGCGCGAGGAAGCGCTGAAGAAAGCAGAAGCGCTGAAAGGCAAACAAATCCAGATTGCCGCCAAATGCGGCGAAAAAGGCCGTCTGTACGGAAGCATCACCACCCAGGAGGTGGCGGACGCGTTGAAGGAGCAGCACGGTGTGGAAGTGGATAAGCGGAAAATCGAGTGTGAACCCATCCGCCAGACCGGTGAGTACGACGCGACCGTATGGGTCTACAGCGGCATCACCGTGAAGATGAAAGTGCTCGTTACCCCCGCAGCCGGTAAATAAACCCGGCACGGCTGGCGGAAACGAAAGGAAGGAGGCGGGTTTGCATGGACGATCAGGAGCTGCTTCGCACAACGCCCCCGAACAGCGTAGACGCGGAACGTTCGGTGCTTGGCGCGGTGCTGCAGGATTCCGGCGTAGCGACCGTGGTGTTTGAAACCCTGATGCCGGACGATTTTTACGCCCCCGAGCACCGGGAAATTTTCGATGCCATGCGCACGCTGTACATCGCCGCCTCCCCCATTGACGTAATGACCGTTTCCAACGAGCTGACCCGCCGCGGCACGCTGGAGGGCGTGGGCGGCACGGCCTACCTGCTGGAAGCGTACCGTTACGTACCCACCACCGCCAATACCCGCTCCTACATGCAGATTGTGCAGGAGAAAAGCACGCTCCGCAAGCTGATCGGCGCCTGCCGACGGATTGAGGAGCAGTGCCAGAGCCAGATGGACCCGCTGGACGTGGTGCTGCGCACCGCGGAACGCTCCATCTTCGAAATCGTCATGAAGCGCGCCGGGATGGACGCGTTGCAGCCACTAAACGCCGTGCTGGTGCAAACCTTTGATAAAATCGAAGAGATGAGCCGCCTCAAAGGCAAGCTGGCGGGCGTACCCACAGGCCTGTACGATCTGGATCGGATGCTGACGGGTCTGCACGGGGGCGAACTGGTCATCGCAGGCGCACGCCCGGCCATGGGGAAAACCTCGCTTGCGCTTTCCATCGCCCATTTTGCGGCAACCAAAACTAAAAAGTGCGTCGCCGTTTTCAGCCTGGAAATGCCCCGCGAACAGATTGGCATGCGTATTTTAAGCAACGCGTCCAGTATCAACATGCAGCGCATCCGCAACGGCATGCTGAGCGACGACGAATGGATGAAGCTGGGCGACAGCCTGAATAAGCTCAGCTCCTGCCGCATCTTTATAGACGATACCTCGGGGCTTACCCCCTCCCAGATTCGCAGCCGGGCACGCCGACTGATGATGGAGCAAGGACTGGATCTGATCGTGGTGGACTACCTCGGTTTGATGAACGCCGACCGGCGCGTGGAAAACCGCCAGCTGGAAGTAAGCGAGATCAGCCGCGGATTAAAATCCATGGCGCTGGAACTGCGCGTGCCGGTACTGGCCTGCGCGCAGCTGGCGCGTGCCAATACCGCCCGTGCCGACAAGCGCCCACAGCTGAGTGATCTGCGTGATTCCGGCAGTATCGAGCAGGACGCCGACGTGGTGCTGTTTATTCACCGCGAGGGCTACTACCAGACCGCCGGACAGGAGGGCGACAAGGCCGACGACACAGCGGGCGAAGTGATCGTAGCCAAGCAGCGTAACGGCCCGGTCGGCACAGTGAACGTAGAATGGCAGGCCGAGTTCGCACGCTATGTAAACCTGCCCGGTACGCGCGTACCGATGTACGCGGACGACATTCAGGAATGAGGATCGCAAATGCAGCAGGACCCGATCGCAACCATTGCAAAGGACACCAAGTTTGAAGGTTTTCTGCTGGTACGTGCCAGCGACCAGCGCACCGGCAGCAACGGCGGAAAATACCTCGACATGACGCTGGCGGATCGCACCGGCGAAGTCAACGCGAAATTATGGGACGGCACCGTGCCTCCGCCCACACCCGGCAGCGTGGTAAAGGTACGGGGCACAACGCTGGAATACAACGGCCGCTTGCAGTTGCGGATTGAAAAACTGCGCGCACCGGAGGAAGCGGACGACATCGATATGACGGTGCTCACCCCCTGCGCCCCCGAAGCCCCGGAAGACATGCTGGCGGAGATTCTGCGCACGGTATCGGAAATCCGCAGCGAGCCGCTGCGCCGGATCGTAACGGAAATGCTGGGCCGTGCGCACGATCGGCTGCTGTACTTCCCGGCCGCACAACGCATCCATCACGCGGAACGCAGCGGGCTTTTACACCATACGGTCGGGATGCTTCGGCTGGCGAAGGCCGTTTTATCCGTGTACCCCCAGTTGAATCCCGATCTGGTGCTGGCAGGCGTGGTGGTGCACGACCTGTGTAAAACGGAGGAAATGGACAGCGATACGCTGGGCGTCGTTCGGGATTACACAGAGGATGGACTTCTGTTGGGCCATATCATACTTGGCGTTACGCGCATATCGGAAGCTGCGCGGGCGGTGGGCGTAACGGGCGAACCCGTAACCCTGCTGGAACATATGATGCTCAGCCATCACGGCGAAGAAGCTTACGGCAGCCCCCGCAAGCCGATGTTTCCGGAAGCCGAAGCCCTGCACTGGATTGATTTGATGGACGCGCGCATGAACGAAATGGGCGCGGCGCTGGAAAAGCTCCCGCAGGGCGTGTTCAGCGAAAAAATCTGGTCGCTGGAAAGGCGCCTGTACCACCCCCGCTACGACGAGCTGAACCCGGAAGGTTGACGCTTTTCCGGCAAGATGATACAATGGCCTTGCCAATCGATATAGGATTTGCCAGCGTTTACAACGGATCGCCCCGCGATCTCCTATCCATACAGAATCGGAGGGAACACGTATGAAGCGAAAATGGCTTGCGGCTTTGTGCCTGTTGTGTGCAGCCGCGATGCTTACCGCCTGCAGCGGCGGCGGGCAGCCGCAGAGCAATCAGGTCTTTACGGAAGTCACGCAGTACCTTGGCCCTACGGCCACGGCAACGGAAACCCCGGTTCCGGTGAATACGGATCTGACAGGCGTAAGCGACGGAACCCCTGTGGATACGGGAGACGGCAGCATCTTCTCTCAGAATCCGTATGTGGCCGCTAATGCCGATAATCAGGACTTTACCCCGCAGGACGCCATAAACGAAGAGGCCGGTCAGGCGGATGATACCGTTGCAACCGATGCCCCATCAGATCAATCCGGCGCGCTTGTTTATGGGCAGGATACCACAGCCGATTCGACTGTGTACCCCTATGCGGGCAGCTCCCCCATACCGCTTGATCCGATTGACGCTCCTACTCCCACGCCCCGCCCGACGCTGACCTTCACGTATGTGGACTACTCCGCCGCCAAACTGGGCCTCAATTTCAAAGGTCCCGCCGGTTGGGTTTCGGACGAGAGTGTGGATGGCGTGTTTACGCTGAGCGAACCCGCCGAGCAGGTGAAAGACGGTCAGGCCGGCATCGTAAACGTATACGCTTCACCCGTAAGCTCCAATTACACCCAGAGCAACCTGGAGAATGAGATTAAACAGCGGTTGAACACCCTCAGTGAAAGCGGCTATAAAGAATGGAAACCCAGTTATACCGCCACGCGCTTCCTGCTGGGCAGCAAAGGTGTTTACGCCAACTTTACCGGCACGCTCAAGGACGGGACCGCGGTAGGCGGTCGTATCCATGCCGTATGCGTTGATAAAGTACTCTACTGCATCCAGATCACCTATCCGCTCGGGTATAAAGACGATTATCTGAACGTTTTCTCCGAAGTTCGGCAAACCCTGAAACGGGCAAACTAAGATAAAATTCGTCAGGCGGCACGCGGGGCATCTTGTCCGTGCGTGCCGCTTTCGTTTCCATTCTTCCCGGCATCTGGAGAAGGAATACGCCCCATCGGGGCTTTACCTTCCGAGCATCAGATTCTACTCCGTTTGATCTTCCGTGCTTCTTCCCGTTGCCTGCGTTCTGCCTGAAGTGACCTTCGCCGGCCTGCCTTCGGTTTTTACTCAAGCTTACGAAAGCAGATGAGGCCTTCGGTTTCCCCGTAGACAGGCAAACGAAAAACGCCTCCCCCGAAGGGGAAGCGTTTCGCTCGCCGGTTACCGGCGTACATTCTTAGTACTGGTTGTTCTGGCGATTCCGCTCGAAGCAATCGCGGCAGTACACCGGACGATCGCCACGGGGCTGGAACGGCACCTGCGTGGTGCAACCGCAGCCATCGCAGATTACTTCGTACATCTGACGCTCACCACGGTTGGGGTTCTGCGAGGCACGGCGGGCAGAACGGCAGGCGGGGCAGCGGCTGGGCTCGTTCTGGAAGCCCTTGTCGGCGAAGAACTGCTGCTCGCTGGCGGAGAATACGAATTCAGCGCCACAATCGCGGCAGGTCAGGGTTTTGTCTTGATACATGATGGTTCCCTCCAAATGTTAATCTGTGTCCCAGGCACCACAGTGTTTCGGGTATTGGGTTTCCATTCATTCGGACATAGATGAACGAAGGAGGATCACCTAAACCTTATACCTTGGCTGGGTCAACGTCGGTATTATAGCATGAACCACGACGTTTGTATACCTCTTTCCAGAAAAATCTTTAAAACACGGCATTTCCGATTTCTTTCCACAGCTTTTGGATGAATCCTACAATAAGCATTATCCGCGCCTCTCAGGTACTTCTCAAAAAAAACCATATCCGTTATAGTAAAGTGTATTTTTGTAATCAGGCATAACCCCCCCTTGAACCTGACTGTGAATGAGGTTTATGGTATGGATTACATCGATCTTGGGCGTAGGATTCGCAAGCAGCGCACCCAGCGCGGATGGACACAGGAAGCTTTGGCGGAACGTGTGAACGTATCCACCTCTTTCGTGGGCCACGTAGAGCGTGGAACGCGCAAAGCCAGTCTGGAAACGCTGGTCTCTATTGCGAATGTGCTGGATGTGAGCCTGGACTATTTACTGTCCGGCAGCATAAACAGCAGCGTGATCGGCCCGATGCCGCGAGGGCTTAACACCCAGCAGCGTACGGCGCTGAAGGAAATTCTCTCGACGATTCAGGACAATCTTACGGAGTGGGAAAAAGACGACTGAGCAATCAGCCATTTCCCATCTCCTGTTCTTCTTTTAACAAGTTATGAAAAAAATCTCCTTCGCCCAAAATAGGGCTGAGGAGATTTTTTTGATTCCATATTTCCCGATAGAGTCGGACCGTTCCGAAAGAAACCATGCGATTTCAAATCCTTCATACGCCATCGGTCTCGAACGCTTCTGTTTCATGGTGAGGAGCAAAAGTAAAGGCGTAGCGGGTCGCGCTAAGCCTTTACAGAGGAATCGGTGGGCAACGCAGCCGCAATACAGAAGCGTTACGATAAAAAATCGTCTCCATCGGGAGAAACAGGTTCTGTTTTGTCTACAGCGTACTGATCAGAATCATCAAGCGCCCATCAGGGTCGTTAGCACAGATTTTACCCACAGCATACGGACGGAGGTTCCGTTCCGAGGGCCTGAGCGCCGCGCCGTTCTCCGGTTCGTTCCTTTGATCCCCATGGATATTCAGGCCAGTATCTCCGCTACCACATCTTTCATTTCATAGCGGCCCGCAGGCTTGCCTGCCAAAAAACGCGCCGCGCGCAGCGCCCCTTCGGCAAAAAGAGCGCGGTTTTCGGCCCGGTGGGTCAACAGAATCTCTTCGCCGTTTCCGTAGAAACCTACCTCGTGTTCTCCGGTTACGGTGCCGCCACGCACGGCGTGCAGGCCGATCTCGTCCGTTTTTCGTTTGGCATCCCGCCCATATCGGCCATAAACGGGAACAACGTTTCCATTCTTCTCACGCTTCACCGCATCATACAGCATCAGCGCCGTACCGCTGGGGCTGTCCAGCTTGCGGCGGTGATGTTTTTCGATAATCTCCACGTCGTAACCGTCGCCCAGCGCACGCGCCGCCATCGCCGCCAGCTGCCGCAGTACCGCAATACCGAGGCTCATATTGGCGCTTTGCAGCACAGGCACAGTAGCGGCTGCCTCGTTGATCGCCTGCTGATCCGCCTCGGTATACCCCGTTGCGCACAGCACCAGCGGCATCCGCGCCTTCACCGCATACTCCAGCAGGTTCGGCAGGCTGTCCGCGCGCGAAAAATCAATCAGCACATCCGCGTCAGCATGAATGTCCCGATATTCACTTACCATCGGGTACTCCGTTGCCTGCCCACGCCAGGCAACGTCGATCCCGCAGGCCACCGTGATGCCCGCCTCCGCGGCAATACCCGCAAGCTCGCGGCCCATATGGCCCATTGCGCCCCCGATTAAAATCTTCATTCTTTACCCCCCTGCCCTGCAACCGCTTTGCCGATTGCAGAAACACGATTTTGTTGGATTACATATACCATCCGATGCGATCCGCCGTATCAAAGCAAGCCGACGCAAAGGCTTCAGGTTGTATCCGTAGCCCTGTCGCTACCGATCCTAAATACAGGCACAGCCGGGCAAGCGCCCGGCTGTAAAGGGTTTACCGCAGAGATACGCCCGCATCCGCCAGCGCGTCACGCAACTTCTTTCGATTCTCCTCGCTGATCGGCACCAGCGGCAGCCGCACATCTCCGCCGCAAAGACCCATCATTTCCATGGCCGCCTTGCAGGGGATCGGGTTCACTTCCGCAAACAGCGCACGGATCAGCGGCATCAGCGAAAGCTGGCTTTCCAGCGCGGCGGAATAATTGCCTTTAAAATATCCGCTCGCCATTTGAACCATCGCTTCCGGCAGCACGTTCGCAACCACAGAAATCACGCCCTGCGCGCCCAACGCCATCATCGGCACCACCATGTCGTCGTTGCCGCTGTACACAGCCATACGGCCCTTGAGAACGCGGATCTTCTCCATCACAAAGGGCACGTTATAACTGCTTTCCTTTAGGGCGATAAACCGGCCCGTATCTGCCAGCCGGTCCAGCGTTTCCGGCCCGATATCCATTGCCGTTCGGGAAGGCACATTATAGATGATGATCGGCAGGCTTGTGTTTTCGGCGATCGCCATAAAGTGGCGGTACAGCCCTTCCGGGGATGTTTTATTATAATACGGCGTCACCACCAGCTGCGCCGCGCAACCGATATCCTCGTACCGCTTGGCGGTATCAATCACGTTCTGCGTGCAGTTGGTGCCGGTGCCCGCAACCACAGGCACCCTGCCGTTTACGGCTTTCAGCACTGTACGGATGACCAGTTCCCGTTCCTCAGCGTTCATCGTAGTCGGTTCACCCGTAGTGCCGCACGCGATAATCGCCGCCGTTCCCGCCGTAAGCTGTCGTTCCACCAGCCGCTCAATGGCGGCAGTATCCACTTTGCCGTTTACAAAGGGCGTTACCAGCGCCACCGCGCTGCCCTGAAACAAAGCAGGCATCCGCCCGCCCCCTTTCATCAGACCGTTTGCTTATGCTGGATATAGCCAAGCCTGCAAAGGTATTCCGCGCTCAGCACCCCGCCGCCGGCAGCGCCGCGCAGGGTGTTATGGCTTAGGCAGACAAATTTGTAATCAAACACCGCGTCTTCGCGAAGGCGACCGATTGTAATCCCCATGCCGTGTTCAAAGTCGCGATCCAACCGGGTCTGGGGGCGGCTGGGATCGTCGAAATAGTACAGGAAATGGTCCGGGCTACTGGGCAGACCCAGCCCTTCGGTCGCAGGGTGGCAATTGGCCCAGCGTTCCAGAATTTGTTCCATTGTCGGTTTTTTCCCGAATTTAACGCTGACCGCCGCCATATGCCCGTCCGTGCAGGCTACGCGCAGGCACTGGGCGCTGATGGCCGGGGCGTTGGCGGAGATAATTTTCCCGTTTTCCACATGTCCGAAAATCTTCATCGGTTCGCGTTCGCTCTTCTCATCTTCCCCCGGAATATAGGGAATCACATTGTCCACCATTTCCGGCCAGGAAGCGAATGTTTTTCCAGCCCCGCTGATGGCCTGATAGGTGCAGGCAATCACCTTTTGCGGTTCAAACTCCAATAGCGGCCAAAGCGCCGGTACATAACTCTGGATGCTACAATTGGGCTTCACCGCGATAAAGCCGCGCTTCGTGCCCAGCCGCGCGCGTTGCGCCTCAATGACCGCCGCATGCGCGCCGTTGATTTCCGGAATCATCATCGGCACATCCGGCAGCATCCGGGATGCGCTGTTATTGCTTACCACCGGGGTTTCGGTTTTAGCGTAACGCTCCTCCAGCGCAAGCGTTTCGTCTTTTTTCATATCGACGGCGCAGAAAACAAAATCCACCTGCTCCGCCACCTTGTCCACATCCGAAGCATCCAGCACGGTCATCTCCGCAATGGTTTCGGGGATCGGTGTTTCGGGGAATGCCCAACGTTTCGCCACGGCCTCGCGGTATGTTAACCCGGCGCTGCGGCTGCTGGCCGCCAGGCAGGTTACCTGAAACCACGGATGGTTGTGAAGCAGCAGCACAAACCGCTGGCCGACCATCCCCGTTGCTCCGATGATGCCGACGCGATACCGTTGCATACAGAAAACCTCACTTTGCTCGGGCTGTAACCCTCTACTGAAAATGAGGGCTATGATACTGCCCATGAATTCTCAAAGAGCATATCATGATTGATTTTCCTTGTCAAACAATTATGCTTTTTGCGCCCGATGGTCGCAAGGATTCGCACCTGCGGGTGCACGGGGCACGGGGTTTCGCACCTACGGGTGCGAGCAGGGGCTTTCCGCTCGCCCCTGCATCCTTCGGGATCGCCTTCTTACACGGCGGGCTACGCGGCAGGAGTCGCTCTCGGAGTACGGGATAGTCGTCCGCTGCTACCTTCGGTAGCACGACCGACAAGCCCGTCCATCCATCGAGCGACCCCTGCCGCGCCCCGCCTGCTGGTATTCAGGCGATAGGCAAAAATCGCGACCCATCATGACTGAAAAGCCAAAAGAACTGATAGGCAAGATAATATTCCGATGGATTTTTCTGGGATAATATGTGGTAATAACGTATCCCTATCTCTCGTTCTCCGTTTTTCTTCTGTGCAAGAATTGCTGTTATGGGGCGACCGGCTCTTTTTTCCCGCTCTCTCGTTTTCCCTTGCATGCACATTATTTCCGTGTGATTGAAAGGCTCTCTTTTTGTTTTTCTCGCCTTTTTTACACGCGCATTGTTGCCGTAGAGGTATAAAAATTTTTCTCTCGTTTCCCCGTTTTTCTTCGCATGCACATTGTTGCTAAGGGGGGGCGAAAGACTCCCTCGAAGGATGGACTGGATCGTCGGTCGCGCTACCGTAGATAGCAGCGGACGACATTCCAGTACTCCCAGAGGGAGCCTTTCGCCCCCTTACCCCAACCGCATGCCCCGAAGGTTCCCAAAGGGCGAGCGGAAAGCCCTTTGGTGTGTCCGCAGACACATGCTTGCTCCGTTTGTGCCCGCAGGCGCTTAGAAAGAAAAGTGGAGGAAGAACTATTTCTTCCTCCAACCTCAGGCGTTTCACCGCCCCAGCGCCTCATGTAATATTTGCGCCAGCTTCTCCGGGTTGGCCTTGCCGCGGGTAACGGCCATCGCCTTGCCCATCAGCGCCTTCTCCACGTTTACCTTGCCATCGCGGTAGGTTTGCACCATGTCCGGGTTCTCGGCCAGGGTGCGGGTAATCGCGTCCGCAAGCGTCGCGTCGTCGCTTACGGTAAACAGGCCGTGGGCCTCGGCATAGGCCTCCGGGTCGCAATCCTCGATAAACAGGGCCGCCAGGATTTTCTTGCCGGTGGAGCTGTTCACCCGGCCATCCGCCAGTAAATCGGAAAGTTTCGCCAGATGGGTGGGCGACACGGGCAGCGATTCCCAACCTTCCACGGCGGAACACCCGCTTTTTTCCGCCTCGGTAGCTCGCGCACTCATCAGCGCGAACACCTCGCCCTGCAACAGGTTGGCAACGCCGACGGGGGATTGTGCCACGGCGGCGGCTTCCTCAAAGTACTCCGCCAGCCAGCGCTCGGCGGTAATCTGTTCCGCCGCGTAGGCGGACAGGCCGTATTCGCTTCGATAGACTTCGCGGCGCGCATCCGGCAGGGTAGGGATTTCGGCGCGGATCGCCTCCATATCCGCGTCGGTCAGGCGCACCTCCGGCAGGTCGGGATCGGGAAAATACCGGTAATCCGCGCTGTTCTCCTTGCGCCGCATGGAGGTAGTTTTGCCGGTCTTCTGGTCGTACCGGCGCGTTTCCTGCACCACTTCCTCGCCCGCCTCCAGCGCGGCCACCTGCCGGTCGTACTCGGCCTGTATGGCGCGCTCCACGCTCTGGAAGGAGTTCAGGTTTTTCATTTCCGTGCGCACGCCGAAAGGCTCGCCCGGATGGTGGATGCTCAGGTTCACGTCGCAACGGAGGCTGCCCTCGTTCATGCGACAGTCGCTTACGTTGATGTAGGTCAGTATCGCGCGCACCTTTCGCAGATAGGCGACCGCTTCCTCCGCCGAGCGCAGGTCGGGTTCGCTCACGATTTCGATCAGCGGCACGCCGCAGCGGTTCATATCCAGCATCGTGCCGTTCTCGTCGTCGTGCACCAGCTTGCCCGCGTCCTCCTCAATGTGGATGCGCGTAATGCCGATTTTCTTTTCCCCCGCGGCGGTCTGCACGGTCAGCCAACCGCCCTCGCAGATGGGACGGTAAAACTGGCTGATCTGGTACGCCTTGGGCAGGTCGGGATAAAAGTAGTTTTTCCGGTCAAAACGGCTCACGTGGTGAACGTGGCAGTTCAGGGCGAAGCCCGCCATGGCCGCGTGGTGCAGCACCCGCTCGTTAAACACGGGCAGCGCGCCCGGCAGCCCCATGCACACGGGGCAAACGTGGGTGTTCGGCTCCGCGCCGAACACGGTTTTGCAGGTACAGAACACCTTGCTTTCGGTGTTCAGCTCCACATGCGTTTCCAGACCGATCACCATTTCCCAGCTCATGCGGTTTCGCCTCCCCTGCGCAGATGTTCGTAAGGCCGCATGCCTTCGTT
>JAEWYP010000084.1 GCA_023395615.1 Bacillota bacterium | reverse complement strand
GCACAAACAGGTCGATCACACCGGAACGGGTCTGGTTTTCATTCGTCTGGATCTCATCCACGTCGAAGAACTCCGCTTTCCCGCCCTTCGGCTCCAGAATCAGCGTATGCGCCCGATCGTCGTAGATGCGCAGAACCCCCTTCGTGCCGTAAATCACGGTGGAATTGTCCTCCGCGCCGTAATCCGTCCACGAGGCGGCCATGGTGCCGATCGCCCCGCCGCTCAGGGTGTAAATACAGATCGCGTTGTCGTCCACCCCGATCAGGCTGCCATCCGCCAGGCGTTTATCCAGCGTGGTCAGCGTCGCGCGGGTTTCCACCACCGTTTGCCCCAGGAGGTACTGGATCAGATCGGTTTTATGGATGCCAAGGTCGGCCATGGCCCCCATCACGGCGCGCTTGCGGTCAAAAAACCAGGTGCCCGCGCCGGGTTCGATGCTCCACGTTTCCGGTCCCGCATGACGGAAGCTGGTACGGAAGGTGAGCGGTTTCCCGATCGCGCCCGCCCGGATCAGCTCACGCGCCTTCACATGTGCGCCCGCCAGCCGCTGGTTTTGATCGATCATCAGCACTTTTCCGCAGGCCCGGGCCGTGTCCGCCATCCGCTCGCAGTCCTCAAGCGTCGTGGCCATGGGCTTTTCGCACAGTACGTGCTTGCCTGCGGCCAACGCCGCGCAGGTAATATCCGCGTGTGAGTCGTTTGCGGTGCAAACGCTGACTGCGTCAATCTCCGGGTCGTTCAGCAGTTCCCCATAGGTTGTGTACACCTTCGCGCCATATTGCAGGGCAAGGGTTTGGGCACGTTCGGCATTCAAATCAAACAGCGCGGCAATTTTTACCTCCGGGTTGGCGGCATATTCCGGCAGATGACGCACCTGCGAAATCTTGCCGCACCCAATAACGCCGACTTTCAACATCGTTTCTCCTCCTTGCGTTTCCGTACGCCGTATAATACAGGCGCACTGCAGGCTTCCCGGCGCATACGCGGCAGGATCGGTTCAGTTCCCGCTGTCCTTCTTTTGCAGAAGCACGGCCGCGATCACGATCACGCCCTTAAAGGCTTCGCGCAGGAACGGGGGAACCCCCAGCAGGTTGAGCAGGTTGTTCATCACCGCAAGAATCAGCATGCCCAGAACGCTGCCCACGATGGAGCCGCGCCCGCCGCTCATGCTGGTGCCGCCGATAATGACCGCCGCGATGGCGTCCATCTCATAGCCGCTGCCGGCGTTGGCATAGTCCATACTGCCGATGCGGGCGATCTGGATCACCGCGGCCACCGCCACCAGCGCGCCCATCAGCACATACACGCGGCGTTTCACCTTGCGCACATTTACGCCGGACAGCTTGCTGGTACGCTCACTGGAGCCCACCGCAAACACCTGCCGACCGAACGCCGTGTGTTTGCTCACCACGTACAGTACAGCCGCCAGCAAAAACCAGTACAGGATCGGCAGGATAATCTCCCCGCCGATGCGCAAATTGGCGATATTCAAAAAATCCTTGGGCACCGCAGGGGAAGAGGATTGCATAAACTGCTGCGTAACGCTGCGGGCAATCTTCATCATGCCCAGGGTAGCGATAAAGGGCGGCAGGCCGCTGTGCGCCACCAGCACGCCGGAGCATTCACCCAGCAGAACGCCCACCAGAATTCCGGCGGCAATGGCGATCAGGTAGGCAAACGGACCGGTAATCCCCAGCGAGGTTAAAAGGCCCGTGGCATTGCCGTCGATCAGCAGCATCACGACCGCACCGATGGCGACCAGCGTGGAGCCAACGGCAAGGTCGATACCGCCGGAAATAATCACGAACGTCATGCCCAGCGAGATAATGCCTACGCCCGCGTTGTTGCGCAGGATATTGATCCAGTTTTTACCCCACGCGGTAAACCAGTCGCCGACGCTGGGGTAGTGAAAACCCAAGGCGAACGTTTGCAGCACCACCATCACCAGCAGCGCGCACGTGGTGGAAAAGAGCGGCTTGGTACGCCAGCTTTCGCGCAGCCAGTGGAGGAAATTGTTCTTCTTCTGAGCCTGTTCCATATCGGTTGTTCTCCCTTCAGGATGAATCGGAAAAGCGGAAACCCTCAGCAGCCCGTAGCCAAACGCATCATTTCGTGCTCCGTCATGCGCTCGCCGCTGACCGTATCGCGCACCTCGCCGTGGAACATCACCAGCGCGCGGTCGCACACCCGCATAATTTCCTGCGCCTCGCTGCTCAGCACAATCACCGCTACGCCCCTGTCGGCCAGTTTGCGGATAATCTCATAAATTTCTTCCTTGGCGCCCACGTCCACGCCCTGCGTGGGGTTATCCAGAATCAGCACCTTCGGGTCGGCGCTGAGCCATTTCGCCAGCACCACTTTCTGTTGATTTCCGCCGGACAGGCTGGTGATGGGGTCCGCGGGTTTCCCCAGTTTGATGCTCAGCGCCTTGCGCTGCCGGTCAAACTCCGCACGCTGCTTTCGGTGGTCAATCAGCCCGTGCCGCACCAGCCGGGGCCAGGTCACAATCGACCCGTTTTCCAGAATCGACATATCCTTTACGATGCCGTTTTCCTTACGGTTCCGGGGCACATAGCCCAGCCCCAGTTCCACCGCCTGCCCCGTGGAATGCACGTGCACCGGTTTGCCCATTACGGCAATGTCGCCTTCATAGTTCTGCTCCGCGCCGAACACCGTGCGGAACAGTTCGCTGCGCCCGTCCCCCAGCAGGCCGGTCACGCCCAGCACTTCTCCCGCATAGGCCGTCAGGCTTACATGGCGGAAATACGGTTCCAGCGTCAGATCGGTCAGGCGCAGACGCTCCTCCCCGCGGTTGCATACCCGGCACGCCAGGTTGGAAAGCACCTCATGCCCCACCATGTGGCGGGCAAGCTCTCCAACGCTTGTTTCCTTCACGGCGCCCTCCGCTACCATGACCCCGTCGCGCAGTACGGTATAACGGTCGCAAATTTCCATCACTTCACGCAGTTTGTGCGAGATAAACACAATCCCCACATCCTGTTCCCGAAGGGTGCGCAGCATGGCGAACACGCGCTCTATCTCCGGATCGGTCAGCGATGTGGTAGGTTCGTCCATGATAATCAGC
This sequence comes from Bacillota bacterium, assembly GCA_023395615.1. GTDB lineage: Bacteria > Bacillota > Clostridia > Christensenellales > Aristaeellaceae > CAXXOK01. The sequence goes on along the minus strand of JAEWYP010000084.1, from coordinate 40,640 downwards.
TTCGCCTTCATCAGCAGTGCGCGGCTGATCTCCACAATCTGCTTATAACTGGCATCCAGCGTGCCAACCATTGTCCGGGGGTCGATGGTAAGCCCCATCCGGTCAAAAACCGCGCGGGTTTCGGCCACCATCCGGGCATGGTCCAGCAGACCGCTCCTCTTTTTCAGTTCCCGGCCGATAAACATGTTTTCATAAATTGGCAGGTCGTTGATCAGGTTCAGCTCTTGATGAATAAACGCGATGCCCGCATCCAGCGACTGCGTGGGCGTCTGGAAATTCCGGGCCTCACCGTTAAGAAGAATGCTTCCCTCGTCGGCGGGCAACACGCCGCCCAGTATGTTCATCAACGTGGACTTACCCGCTCCGTTCTCCCCCAGCAGCGCGCAGATTTCGCCGCCCTCCAGGTGAAAGTTCACGGATTTCAACACCCGGTTGGCGCCGAAGGATTTGCTGATTCCCTGCATCTCCAGCTTCATGCAGCCGTTCACATCCGTTCCGGTCAAATTACAGCGGTTCTTCGCGACAGGCAGACGGTTCACCCTGCATTCAATTCCGCCACGGCCGTTGCCGGCGCGCCGCGAACCGCTCGCGGCGGGATACGTGCGATGGTCAGGATGCTGGCCCGCAGTATGCTGACCATCGCACGCACAACTCCCCAAACACAGGAACAGGTTGGGAAGGGCACAGGCCCCTCCCAACCGTATGGATCGACGGTCGATTAATAAACGGTGTTGTTGGGGTCGATGTACTGCGCGCAGTTGTCGCGATCCACGATCGTGGTGGGGATCACCTTCACAGCGTCGACTTTTTCGCCCTTGAGCACGCTCACAGCCATATCCACGGCGTCGCGAACCATCATCGGGCTGTACAGCGCGGAGCAGATCCAGATGTTCTGGTTCTCGGGCATCATCTTGAAGTATTCCTGCATTCCGCCGCCGCCGGTGATTACTTTGATATCCGTGCGGCCCGCGTCGGAAATCGCCTGCAGGCAGCCGATGGAGGTTTCGTCGTCCAGGCTGTACACCGCGTCGATCTGCGGGTTGGCGGCCAGGATGTCGGTAAAGTCTTTCAGGCCGTCTTCACGGGTGAACTTGGTAGCGTATTCGACGATCTTCATGTCGGGCGCGATCTGGGCCATGGTATCTTTGAAGCCCTTCATGCGCAGGTCGGACACGGAGCCGCTGGTGGGAACGGGCAGCGCCACGACGGTGCCGGTGGTGCCGATCTTGCTTACGATGTACTTGGCGCTTTCCACACCCATGCCCTCGTTATCGCCGGTGACACGGTACACGCCCGTGGCGTTGATGGCGATATCGAAGTTGACAACGGTGATGCCACTGTCAATCGCGGCCTGAATGGGTACTTCCATGCCTTCCCACTGCGGGAACGCAACGATGGCCTGCGCGCCCCAGGTTTTCAGGTCGTCCAGCTGGCTGGTCATTTCCTCGGCGTTGTTGGAGGTGTACAGTTTGTACTCCACGGTGTCCGCCAGTTCCTTGCAGCGGGCCTCGGCATTGTACGCCACGCCGGCTACCCAGCCGTGGGTGACTGCCGGGGCGAGAATGCCGATTTTGAACTTAGCGGTTTCGGCGGACGCGGACAGGCTTACGATGCCCAGGCAGAGCGTCAGCGCGAGTACGACGGCCAGAATCTTTTTCATGTTGAATTCCTCCGTTTTGTTTGTAAGGTGCTCCCCCGCACACGCGGGAGGCGTTGTTAACGCAGGAGGACACCAAATACCGCATGGTACCCCGCGGGATTCGATGTTCCTTTTGCTGATGCAAGAATAGCATACGGTTTTACATCTGTCAACGGAAACGCATTCGTTTACATAAGTTTTCATTTTTACAAATATGCGTTAATACGTTTTGATACAACGTTATTTCCTTTCTGCTCCGGCTATATTCGATGTAAATATTACACGTTGAATTACATTCTTTACATCTCATTGGTCCCCGTGCTATAATTCATGCAGGCGCAGATCATCTCCGTTCGCAAGGGAGGGCATTTCAACCATGAAGAAGAAAAGCGTGGAGCCGACCATTACCGAGGTGGCGGCGCGCGCGGGCGTTTCGATCGCCACCGTGTCCAGAGTGCTAAACGACAAGGGCAACGTGAAACCCTCCACCGTGGAGCTGGTCAGCGCCGCTATGGACGAACTCGGCTATGTGCGCGAGGAACCCTCCGCCGCGCACAACGGGCTGATTGTGGTGGTGCTCCCTAACCTGGATAACCCGTTTTACGCAAAAATCGTGAAGGGGATTCAGGTGTCCGCTAAAAACCGTGGGCTGGAAACGCTGGTGTACACGGAAGGCAATCTGGACGACCGCAGCCAGCGCCTCATCCGTCTGCTGGGCATGATTAACGCGGGCGGCTGCATCCTGCTGTCGCCGGTTAACGACGAGGCGGTACTGGCCGCCATCGACCGTGCCGCGCCGGTAGTGCAGTGCGCCGAATATAACGAGCGCAGCCCGCTCCCCTATGTAAGCGTGGATGATTTTGCCGCCGCGCGCAACGCCGTGCATACCCTTTTGCAGCGGGGCCGCCGCCGCGTGGCGCTGATCAACGGCCCGGACAAGTTTAAATACGCCCGCCAGCGTTATCTGGGGTACGCCGAGGCGCTGCGCGAGGCGGGTATCCCGGTCGATCCTTCGCTGATCTTCAAGGTGACGGAAATGGGCTTTGACAGCTCCTTCGCCGTGGCGCGGCAGCTGCTGACCGCGGGCGTGCGCCCCGACGCGATCCTCGCCACAAGCGACATGTTCGCCGCCGCCGTGGTGAAGGCCGCCAGCACCGAAGGCGTACAGATTCCCGCCGACTGCTCGCTGATCGGCTTTGATAACACGTACATTTCCATGGTCAGCCACCCCAGCGTTACGGCGGTCAACATGCCGCAGTTTCAGCTGGGGTATATGGTCTGCGAAATTCTGGCAGATCGGATGGTCAACCCGACGGGCGAAGCCCGCCACGTGCTGCTGGAAACCGAGCTGGTTTTGCGGGACTCTATTTAGCGGAGCTCCGTTACGTTGCTTGATGCGCCGGGGCAACGCGGCGCGGGGCGGCACTTTTCCCCAACGAACAGAAAGGCCGGGCGCTCTCCCCGGCGATAAGAGGTGTTACGAATGAAACTGGGTTTTGTAAGCGCAATTCTGGCCGACTGGACGTTTGAAGAAATGATCGACACGGCGGCCGCGATGGGGTACCGCTGCGTGGAGGTGGCGTGCTGGCCGGTGGGCCGGTCCGAACGCCGGTACGCGGGCGTGAGCCACATCGACGTGGACAGCCTGACGGATGAAAAGGCCGCTTATCTGCTGGATTACTGCCATAAGCGGAATGTGGAGATCAGCGCCCTTGCCTATTACCCCAACCCCATGGACGCCGACCCCGCAAAGCGGGCCGCCGTGCAGGAACACCTGAAAAAAGTAATCGCCGCCAGCGCGAAGCTGGGGGTCAATCTGGTGACTACCTTCATTGGCCGCGACCAGCATAAGACCGTGGAAGAAAATCTGGAGCTGGTCCGGCAAATCTGGCCCCCGATATTGCGGCTGGCGGAAGAAAAGGGCGTAAAAATCGCCATCGAAAACTGCCCCATGCTGTTTGACGGCACTCAGTGGCCCGGCGGGCAAAACCTGATGACCTCGCCTGCCCTGTGGCGCCGGGTGTTCGAGGCGCTGCCCTCCCCCAACCTGGGTCTTAACTACGACCCGTCCCACTTTGTGTGGCAGATGATGGATTACTGCAAGCCCCTGTACGAGTTCCGCGAGAAGATATTCCACGTTCATTTTAAAGACATCAAGCTTTATCCCGACAAGCTGGCGCAGGTTGGCACCATGGGTTATCCGCTGGAATACATGAGTCCCAAGCTTCCGGGATTGGGCGACGTGGACTGGGGCCGTTACGTATCGGCCTTAACAGACATCGGCTATGAAGGTTTCGCCTGTATCGAGGTGGAAGACCGCGCCTTCGAGGGCACGCGCGAGCGGGTGCTGGATTCGCTCCGCCTCACCAAACGGTACATGGAACAGTTTGTGATCTGAAAAATTCGCAATAAAAAACAGCGTCGCTGGGAGAACCCCCCCGCGGCGCCGTTTTTTATTGTGGAAAAATTACAGGGCCATGTCGTCCCGTTCGCGTGCCGCAAGCCCTTTGCGCGGATTTGCGCGGAAGAAAAAGTGCTTGCCGATTTCCGTCGCCAGAATGTACAGCCCGGCGATACCCAGCAGCGCCATCATCAGCGGGAAGGGCACCGGCACGATGTTTAATACCTTCTCCAGCGGCAGATAGGGAATCAGCATCGTAAGCAGTCCGACCCCGATGGTGGAGAACAGCAACAGCGGCGCCGGCCGGCTCCTGTAGAACGGTTTCCGCGTGCGAATCACCAGCAGGGTCATTAGCTCCGTCAGAATCGAGAGGATGAACCAGCTGCTCTGAAACATTTCCTGCGGGGTATGGAAGCCCAGCAGCAGCACGGCGAAGGTGAGGTAATCAAACACCGAGCTGATCAACCCAAATACGATCATAAACCGCTGGATATAACGCGTGTTCCACCTTCTGGGCTTTTGCATGTCCTCCGGGTCCACAGCATCCGTGGCGATGGTCACCGCCGGGAAATCCGTTAAAAAGTTAATCAGCAGAATCTGCTTGGGCAGCAACGGGAGAAACGGCATAAACAGCGACGCGCCCGCCATGCTGAACATATTGCCAAAGTTGGCGCTGGTGGTAATCAGGATATATTTCAGCGTATTGGCGAAGGTCGTGCGGCCAAGTTCGATCCCGCGCCGCAGCACGTCCAGACCGCTGTCCATCAGCACGAAATCGGCGGCTTCCTTGGCCACGTCCACGGCAGTGTTCACGGAGATGCTTACGTCTGCCGCGTGCAGCGCGGGCGCGTCGTTGATACCGTCGCCCATATATCCTACCACGTGGCTTTTCTTTTTCAGCGCCAGAATAATCCGTTCCTTCTGGTTAGGGTCCACCTCGGCGAACAGATTGGTGTTTTCGATTTTCTTCCACAGCGCCTCATCGGTCATCTTGCCCATTTCCGCGCCGGTCAGCACGCCCGTAATTTTCAGCCCGACGGTCTGTGCGATATGTTCCGCCACCAGCCGATTGTCTCCGGTGATAATGCGCAGGCTGACGCCCAGCTTTGCCAGCGCCGCGATCGTCTGGTTTACATCCGCCTTGGGCGGGTCGAAGAACAGCAGAAATCCGGCGAACGTCATGCCGGTCTCGTCGGTTCGTTCGTATTTCTCCTGCTTCGCCACTGTTTTGCGCGCGATACCCAGCACGCGCATCCCCTGCGCGCTCCACGCGGCAAAACGCGCCTGCAGCGATTTGGTCTGCGCCGCGTCCAGAGCAAGGGTCGCGCCGTTCGCGTCAACCGTGTCGCAGACCTCCAGGACGCTGCTCAGCGCGCCTTTGGTAACCATCGTGCATTGCCCGCCATCCTCTACGACGATGCTCAGGCGTTTGCGGATAAAATCGTAGGGGATTTCATCCACTTTCTGCGTGCTGCCGATTTCCGGCTTGCCGCGGCTGATAATCGCCGCGTCCAGCGCGTTAGGCAACCCCGTTTGCATGGAGGCGTTCAGGTACGCCAGGCGGTAGATTGTGTCGGCTTCGTTGCCGGCGGTGTCCACAGCGCCGTCCAGCCGCACGACACCCTCGGTCAGGGTGCCGGTCTTATCGGTGCAAAGGATATCCATGCTGCCGAAATTCTCTATGGAGGTCAGCCGGCGCACGATCACGCCCGCTTTGGCCATCATTCGCGATCCTTTGGACAGCGTGATGCTGATAATCGCGGGCAGCAGCTGCGGCGTAATGCCAACCGCCAGCGCGACCGAGAACAGCAGCGCGTCGATCGCCGGTTTATGGTACATCACGTTGATCGCAAACACAGCCAGCGTAAGCACCAGCATAATTTCCGTAAGCAGGTAGCCGAAGCGCCGCACGCCGCGTTCAAACTCCGTCTCCGGCGGCCGCAGGGTCAGTTTCTGGGCGATTTTCCCAAACTCCGTGCCTTCGCCCGTTTGTGTTATCAGGATTGTTGCGGTTCCGCTGCGTACGTTGGTGCCCATCCAGACGCAGTTGGTACGGTCCTGCAGGTCCGCGTCTTCCGCAACGGCCTCCGGGTTTTTCTCCACCGGAAAAGATTCGCCCGTCAGGATGGACTGGTTCACGAAGAAATCGTTGCCGGCCAGCACCCGCCCGTCCGCGGGGATCAGGCTGCCTGCCGCCAGCGTCACCACATCGCCCGGCACGATCTCGCTGGAAAACACCTCGGTCGGTTTTCCGTCCCTTAGCACCGTGGATTTGATCTGAACCCTTGAGCGCAGTTCTTCCACCGCGTTGCTTGCGCTGTACTCCTGAAAAAAGCTCAGCAGGGCACTGCCGAAGATGATCGCCAGAATAATCAGCGAGTCGTACAGACTGCCGGTTGCCGCCGAGATGCACGTAGCGATAATCAGGATGATGATAATCGGGTTCTTAAACTGCCCCAGAAACAGCAGCAGCGGCCCGGTCTTTTTTTTCGCTTTAATCGCGTTTTTGCCATACTCCTTCAGCCGCTTCCCGGCCTCGTCCGCCGTCAGACCGTCGGCCGCGGCGCCGTACGTTCGCAGTGCGTCCTCCGCCGACAGATGCCAGTACCGGATCCCCTCCGTTTTTTGCACAGGCCATCGCCCCTTTCCAGAATAGGCTTCGTACTCTGCTGCGCGGCCGTGAAACAGTCGCTATTCTTTTATTCGGGGGCGGCGCTACGCTTCCCTTTCGCCCTGTCTGCATAATTCGTCGGCGCAACATCCGCATGCCGGCAAGAAAAAATAACCGGGATAGAGCCTGATCGTTCCTTGACCGTATCGGTCGTTGTGTCTATAATGTGGAACCAGAGAAGAAAACGTTTTACCAGACACAGACGGCCGACCGGACAAAAGGAGGTTTTTCTATGCAGCTTTTGCTGGTGGACGATGAATTTTTCGTTCGTGAGCGAATCCAAAAACAGATCGACTGGAAAGCGCTTGGGATTGACGCCGTGCGAACAGCGGAAAACGGTTTAGAAGCGCTTGACGTCGCCCGCGATTTTAAGCCGGATATTCTGCTGACCGACGTTCGCATGCCCCAGTTGGACGGCATCAAGCTGGCCGAGGAAATCAGCTGTCAGTACATTGAATGTAAAACGATTTTTATCAGCGGTTATTCGGATGTTCCCTATCTGCGCAGCGCCATCCGCCTGCACGTGGTTAACTACATCGAAAAACCGATCGACATGGAGGAACTTTCCGCATCCATCCGCAACGCGGTAGCGGAGATTAACAGCAACCGCCTCGCGCAATGCGGTCGGCTTCATATCGAGCAGAAAAACCGGATGGAGCAGCTTGTATCCGTCGCCAAAGGGCTTACCCAGGAGGAGACGGCGGAAGCCTCCGCCGCGTTGTTTACCCAGTTGTTCGGCGCCGCGCGCTGTGACTGCTACGCCACAGCGATCACGCAGATCCTGGGGTTTTCGGAACAGACCCATGTAACGGAGGAGGATGTGCAGGGCTACCTGGCGCAGTCTTTTGTGGACCCGGAGGTGCAGTGCATCGGCTTTCTGCGGCAGGATCGGATTGTGATGCAGCTGATGTGCCGCTCCCCGGAGGAGCGCCGCAAAGATCGCCTGAAACCGTACTTCCGTCGGCTGATCAGCCTGCTGTCTCTTAACGGGCTAACCGGTTTCAGCGTCGTGGGGCGGTTTGTGAAACAGCCCGGCCAGCTGCATGATTCCTACCAGAGTGCGCTGCTGTGCCTTCCCCGGTGCTTTTTTAAAGAACCGGGTTGCCTGTACCTGTATCGGGAGAGCGTCGGCAACGCCTTCAACATGGACAGCGTTTCCCTTTCGGAATACTCACATGCTTTAAAAAAGGAGAACGACAAATCCGTAATATTCCTGCTCAGCAATCTGACCGCGCAGCTGAAAACCCACGACGAGACCTCGCCTTTTCAGGTCGTCCGATTTTATTACTCCATTCTGGTATTGCTGTACCACGCCGCCCAGAAAGAGAGCATCCTGCTGTCCGACCGTTTTACGGACGAATATCAGGTGCTGGATTACATCAATCAGTTTCATTTTCTGGACGAGCTGCACGAGTTTACCGTGCAGATGATCCAGCGGTATTATGAAGCAATCAATAACAGCCTTACGGAAAACACCATTGTGAACCGGATTCTTGGCTATCTGGAGCAGAATTATGAAAACCCGGACCTGAGCGTTACGATGATCTCGGAACATCTCAAGCTTTCCTCCACCTATGTGTGCCACCTCTTCAAGAGCACCATGGGCACAACGCTTGGCACGCACCTGACACAGCTGAGGATTGACAAAGCGCTGGAGCTGATGGAATCCGGCAATTACAAAGTGAAAGAAGTCGCCCGGCAGGTGGGATACCGCAGCGGCAACTATTTTTCGTACAAATTCAAAAAACGGATGGGCTATTCGCCCAGCGGAGAAAAGGACGAGGCGTAATGACCAGCATCCTGCGCAAAGGTTATCGCTCTTTCCGGGAAAAAACCCGCAATTGTCGCCTCGGCACCAAAATGAGCGCGCTGATCTTCGGTTCGGTGCTGATTCCGCTTTGCATCGCAATGCTTTTGTTCAACGTGTTCACCGGCGACAGCCTGGCGCGACAGGCGCGCGCCAACGCCCAGAACGCCTTTTCCCAGCTGTACGATATTTTCTCCAGCCGGTTTGATATTGTAAAACAGGATACGCTGCTTCTGCAGCAGGATACCAACATCCGCGCGTTGCTGCAACAGCAGATGACAGGCAAAGACATTTTACAGCTGGTGCAGAACAAGGCGCTGATGAACACAACGTTTGACTATATCCAGAACCGCAATATCTGGGATATGCGCATCCGCGTATACCTTCCGCCCGAAAAAAGCCTGCTGATCGATAACGAGCGGTTCTATTCCGCCGCTACTGTGGATTCGCAGCCCTGGTATCAAAACCTGGTTGCCCAGCCCTATAAAAACGGCTGGATTTATACCGCCGACGGCGAAGGCGCGGAAGCGGATGCCGGGATGTTCGCCTATACGGTTCGTGTTTGCAACCCGCTGCGTTTTCTGGACACGGCGGCGGTGATCCGGTTTGATTTTTCCATGGAGAAAGTGCTGCATACCATGACGCAGTCTCTTCCGCTGGTCAGCGGCGCAACGGTATACCTCCTGTCCGACGACGGACAGATCATATTACAGTCCGCCTATGGTGACAGCACCTTCCAGCCTTCGCCCCCCACATGGAGCATTCCCATTGAGCAGCCACAGTGGACCGATTATCAGGCGAACGGCCAACAATACTACCTTCAGCAACAGCGGTTCCGGTATAACCCATGGTGCCTGATGATGGCGCTGCCCAACACCAGCGGCATCCGGTTATTATACCGTAATTCACAGTGGAGCTTTATCCTGCTGATGACGTTCATCGGCGGAATCGGTATCCTTGCCTTTTCCCTGCTGTTCTCCCAGCGGATCGTGAAGCGCCTCACGCTGGTCACCAACGGCATGAGCAACCTCAAGGACGGTGTGCTGCAAAGCCTGCCGGCTCCTACCACGCACGATGAAATCGGCATCCTGATCGAAAGCTACAACTACCTCACGGAAGAGCTGAACATGCTCAACTCCGCGCGGGCAATGGCTGATTCCAACCAGAAACACGCGGAGATGATCGCGTTGCAGGCGCAGATTAACCCGCATTTCCTTTACAACACGCTGGAAATGATCAACTATTTTGCCATGATGGGCGACGCCAGGCAGGTGGAGCGGATCGTGATGCTGCTGTCGCGTTTTTACAAGCGCTGCCTCAACCAGGGGGAAGAGTATTCCACCCTGTCGCAGGAGCTGGAACTGACACAGGCGTACATGAGCATACAGGAGATCCGTTATAGCGGAAAAATCCGTTTTGTTCAGGAGGTCGATCCGGAACTGATGCATTGCAGCATTCCGCACATCGTGCTGCAGCCCATCGTGGAAAATGCGATTCACCACGGCATTATGAATAATCCCAATCAGGAAGGAACCATCACCATCCGGGGAGAAAAAAAGGGCGATCTTCTTCTGTTGACCGTTTCGGACGACGGCGCCGGGATGACCGAGGAGCGGCTGCACCAGCTGAACGACGGTCTGGACCTGCAATACAGCATGACTGAAGTTGGCAGCCACTTTGGCCTGCGTAATATTCACGAACGGCTGATGAACCTGTACGGCGAGCAGTACGGGCTGACCTTCCAAAGTTCGTTGGGCGTAGGCACCACGATTACCATTACCATTCCCCTGCGCAGCGACTGACAAGCCGCCCGCGTGCAAGCAAAGCGAACGGGCCGACACACCCGATCCGGTGCGTCGGCCCGTTCACTTTGTGAAGCCTTGATCAGAAGCGGAACTCCTCCGCGGGAGCGGTCGGCGGGAATGCTTCCAGCACAGCCGTGCCCTTTTCCAGATAGAACACTTCAAAAATGGGATTGTCCGGGCTCTTGTACAGGCCCTTTACGCCGGGCATCGCTTCCATCACGCGGGTTTTGGCTTCCAGCGCAGTGTCAAACACCACATGCCCGCTTACGCGCACATACTGGGAATAGTTGGGCTTGCAGAAGATCACTTCGGCGTAAGGCGTTTCCTTCAGCTGGCGGTACACCTTTTTGGTGTTGTTGGTGCAAAACCAGAACTTGCCGTCCTCGTAGAAAGCGAAGCCAAAAGGGCGAACACGCGGCTGGTTGTCTTCCGCAGAGGCAAAGAAGCCTACTTTGCCAACGCTGTCAATCAGATCCAGAACTTTTTTCATGCGATAACCTCCTGATGTTTCTAGTTGTTCCGATAATCTCATCATAATCAGTCTGTCACATCATTGCTCTGCGAATCTCTGCTTTCCGATACGATTTTTTGCTTTGTACGATGCGGACGAAATTCGTACGTTTTTGCCATGACAAAATATCCATGCGAATCGCAGTAATTTTGAGAACAGCCCGGCGCATCCGCCCTATATAATAAAATCATCCGAAAACGGAACAATCGTTCAAAACTGTCAAAGGGGGAATCATCGTGATTGGAAACGCTCCCGCGCCGATCCAACCCGGCAGCAACCGCGGCCTCAGGCATATTTACAACAACAGGTTTCTGTATTTAATGCTGATCCCGGCCATCGTCTATATCGTTGTTTTTTCCTATCTGCCCATGGCCGGCATCGTGATCGCGTTTAAAAAGTTCAACTATGTGAAGGGGATTTTCGGCAGCGACTGGGTGGGCCTGAACAACTTCAAGTTTCTGTTCAGCTCCAACAAGCTCTGGTTCCTCACCCGCAACACACTGCTTTACAACCTGGCTTTCATTTTCCTGGGTATCTTCGTGCAGGTCGCCTTCGCCGTAATGATCAACGAAGTGCGTATTCGCCGCTACAAGCGCGTGTTCCAGTCCTTCATCTTTTTACCGTACTTCATCTCTTGGGTCGTAGTCGCCGCAATGGTGCAGGCTACGCTCGGATATGAATACGGCATGGTCAACCGCCTGCTGGAAGCGCTGGGGATGCAGCGCCTCAACCTGTATGAAAGCGCCAATCCATGGCCCGTATTGCTGGTACTGATCTACCTGTGGAAATCCACAGGGTACGGTTCCATCGTCTATATGGCCTCCATCACCGGCATCAGCCAGGAATTGTATGAGGCCGCTGCCATCGACGGCGCGAACCTGTGGCAGCGCATTCGCCACGTCACCCTGCCCGGGCTGAAACCGACGATCATCATCATGTTTCTGCTGGCATTGGGGCAGGTGTTCCGCGGCGATTTCGGGCTGTTCTATCAGATGGTGGGCAATAACGCGCTTCTGCTTCCCAAAACCGATATTCTGGATCTGTACGTATACCGCGCGCTGGCGTCCACCAGCGATCTGGGCATGGCGAGCGCAGCCGGTTTCTACCAGTCCCTGCTCTGTTTTATCACCATTATGACGGTGAACGGCATCATCAAAAAAGTACAGCCCGAATACTCGCTGTTTTAGGAGGGAGACCGTATCATGGACATGTCTGCAAAACCGATGCGCACGGGGACGAAGATCCACGAGCCGGATCGTATCGCCTTCAATATCATTTCCTACACGCTGATCACTCTTTTCGGGCTGATGTGCGTTCTGCCCTTCGTGCTGGTGCTGGTCACCTCCTTTACTACGGAAACGTCGCTGATGAAGAACGGCTACACTTTCTTTATTCCGGAAGTTTCCACGCAGGCGTACGACCTGGCTTTCCGCAATCCGCAAAAAATCCTTTGGGCTTACCGGAACACGGTATGCGCAACGCTGATCGGCACCGTATGCTCGGTGCTGCTCTCCTCCATGACGGGCTATGTGTTGCAGCGCCCCGATTTTAAACCCCGCAACAAGTTTTCTCTGTTCTTCTTCTTTACCACGCTGTTTAACGGCGGTCTGGTGCCGTGGTACGTGCTCTGTTCCCGATACCTGGGGTTTAAAAATAATTTTCTGGCGTTGCTGCTGCCACTGATGTTTTCGGTGTGGTACATGATTATCGCCAAGAACTACATGAAGGGCATCCCTTACGAAATCACCGAATCCGCCAAGATTGACGGCGCAAACGACCTGCGCATCTTTTTCCAGATCATCCTGCCGCTGAGCACGCCGCTGCTGGCCACACTGGGCCTGTTCTCCGCACTGGCCTACTGGAACGACTGGTATAACTCCCTGCTGTTCATCAGCAAAGACGAATGCAAGAGCCTCCAGTATTTCCTGCAGGAAATACTGAACAGCATTCAGGCTATGAAAAATCTGGTCAACTCCGGCGTGGATGTAAGCTCCATGTCACAGAACTTGCCGCAGGAAACGCTAAAAATGGCGATGACCATCATCACCACCGGCCCCATCATCCTTTTATATCCGTTCATCCAGCGGTATTTCGTCAAGGGCCTCACGATCGGGGCTGTTAAAGGGTAACACAAGGCAGGATTGCCTTGAAAATAGAGAAGGAGGATTCTATATGAAACGGTTACTCTCCATCCTACTGTCGCTTGTGATGCTGGTCGCGCTGTTCCCCGCGTTCGGCGCTCTGGCGGACGACACGGTCATGACCGCGACCACATCGGACGGCCGGTCAATCATGGTCGCGACCGACAAAACGGACCTCAGCACGCCCGTTGCGGCGGAGAACAATCCCTGGTCCAGCTTTGATACGTCCGAACCCGTACACCTCGTATTTTACGTGGTGGGCACGGAGGGCGAAGACCACCAGAAGGTGATCGATCTGGTGAACCAGCGCATGCAGCAGCTCATCAACACGACCATCGAAATCCCCGTGATGCCCCTTTCCGACTTCCAGACCAAGTATCCGCTGGTACTGGCAGGCGGCACGGATTGCGACATCATCATGACCCATCCCTACATCGGGCCGTTCTCCACGCAGGCCGACAATGGCGCCTTTATGGAGCTGACGACGGATTTCCTGAACAAATGGATGCCCGAAACCATGAAGTCTCAGGCCCCGGTAAGCTGGAAACAGGCCATGTACAAGGGCAAGCTGTACCAGATTCCCCGCAACGAATCGGACTACGAGCAGGCGTACGGCGTGGTCGTATTGAAATCCCTTCGTGAAAAGTACAACATCCCGGAAATCAACAGCCTGGATACTTTCCAGCAATACCTGTACGCGGTAGCGGATGGCGAAAAGGACACCGGCATTTTCCCGATGTACGCCAACCCCACCTGCCCGATGACCCTCACCTTCTTAAACGGCCCCGAAAACTGGCAGACGGTGAGCACAGGCTTCGTTTGGGACGCGGACAACAAGGAATTTAACCCGGACGATATCTTCATCTCCACGCTGAGCGACGAATACCGCGCGTACTGCCTGCGCATGGCCGACTGGGCCAAACATGGCGTATGGCCGTCCAACGCGATCACCAACGTAACCCATATCGGCGATCTGTTCAAAGACGGCAAGAGCGCTTCCGACATCTGCATGTACAAAGCCGCCAACGAAGACGTGGTGAAGCTCAGCACTCAGGGCGCGGACGCGGAATACTTCAATATTATGCCCGCGACGGCCAACACGCGCATTTCTCCCTATAACTACGACGGTCTGGCAATCACCTCTTTCTGCAAAACGCCCGAACGCGCCGCGCTGGCAATCGACGTGATGAAGAACGATCCCCTGATTGACAACCTGCTGCAGGGCGGTCTGGAAGGCGTGCATTACATCCTGAACGCCGACGGTTCCCACTCCGACGGCCCCAGCGCTGATAAATATCCCTGGAGCGGTTGGGCCTGGTGCCTGCGCAGCCAGCTGAACCCCACCGTGGGCGGCATCCTGCCCGCCATCGCCGCGGTGCGCGATCAGTTTGCCAAAGCCAACATTGACCCCGCCCGCTTCCCGGTGGATGGCTTCACCTTTGACAACACGGGTCTGGAAGACGTGTCCGCCACGGTAAACGCGTTGAACCAGGAATGGGCTGCGTCCTTTGACCTGGGCGTGTTCGGAGATGATACCGGCGCCAAGCTGGACGAGTACATCGGCCTGCTGAAGCAGGCGGGCATCGAGAAGCTCCTGGATGCCTGCAAGCAGCAGCTGAAGGACTTCTTAGCCGCACAGGCCAGCTAACTGAATTTCACACGATCCCCTGGCTGGGGTTCCCGGGGAGCCCGCTTCCAAACGGCGGGCTCCCCGTTTATCCAGAAGGATGAGCCTCGCCGGACTTTACCCTCTTATCCTATTTCAAATGATGAACACTCCAATATCGCGGCGATATAAGGAATATGAAAAAATCGAGATCGTCTTGCGAAACGGAATACCGATACGGAGGCAGACCCGCCATGAAGAATCGCCTGGAAATGATGGAAAAAGGTCCGGTTGCGAAAAGTATCCTGACCCTCGCGCTGCCCACGATGCTTGGCATGGTGGTGCAGATGATTTATAACATGACCGACACCTACTTTATCGGCCAGACCAGGGACCCCTATCTGGTCGCGGGTATATCGCTGGTGATGCCGCTGTTTTTTGTGATTCAGGGCCTCGGCAACATCTTCGCCGTGGGCGCCTCCAGCCTGATCTCCCGCCAGCTCGGGGCCAAACAATTTGAGGATGCCAGACGCACCAACGCCGTTTCGTTCTATACCACGCTGATTTTGGGCGGCGTGATGACGCTTCTTTTGATGGTTTTTAAAAAGCCGCTGATGTCGCTGATCGGCGCCAGCCCCGTTACCTATCAGCCTGCGGACGATTATTTCTCGATCATCTCACTGTTTGCCATTCCGATGGTGCTTGTCGTAACCCTGGGCGGCCAGCTGCGCAGCGAAGGCGCAACGATGCAATCCACCATCGGCACAGCCATCGGCCTTTTCGTCAACATCGTGCTGGACCCGATCTTCATCCTAACCCTGAATATGAAAGCTGCCGGAGCCGCATGGGCGACCATTATCGGCGCATGCTGCTCGGTGTTGTATTATATTCTGTACTATGTGCGTAAAAAATCGGTTCTCTCCATTTCACCGCGTTACTTTAAACCGTCCCGAAAAATCTACGCGGAAACGCTGAAAATCGGCGGCCCCGCCGCCCTTTCGCAGATTGTGATGAGCGCCGCGTCCATCCTGAACAACAACGTCGCCGCCTCCTTCGGGGACATCATGGTCGCGGGCGTCGGCGTTTTCATGCGGGTAGGCACCCTGTGCCTGATGCTGCTGTTGGGTCTTACCACCGGCTATCAGCCCTTTGCCGGCTACAACTACGGCGCGAAACACTATCAACGGCTGAAAAGTGGCATCAAAGTCACAGCGCTGATAGCGACGGGGCTTGCCTGCGCGTTTGCTATTCTGTTTCTGACCGTCGGTGATCAGATGATCCGCTTCTTTATCGACAACACGCCCACCGTGGAAGCCGGCACCCTGCTGTTGCACGCGCTGTGCGCCTCCATGCCGTTCGTCGGGCTTCAGCTAACCCTGATGGTTACGTTTCAGGCGCTGGGGAAATCCGTTAGCGCCATGATCATCACGCTGGGGCGGCAGTGCCTTTTCTACGTACCGCTCGTGCTGATTCTGCCCCGGGTGTTTGGCCTGAACGGTTTCGCCTTCGCCCAGCCTGTTGCCGACATCCTGACCACGATCATCGCCGTGTTGCTGTCACTGTCGTTATTTAAACACCTCCGCACCCTTACGGACGGGCAGGCGCAACCGGCGCCGGAAAACCCGGCGGACTGAAAAGCAAAATCGTATACAGGATAACCGAATATTCGCTGTCTCTTTTCCAGCGAAGAACGCTACAATAGAAGAAAGAAGAACTGGATAAGGGAAAAGCCGGCTGTCATGAAATCAAATGACTGTCAGGAAGCTCCCGGGCACAGACAAAACAAAAGGCCGCGTCTTTCCGCACGGCGGGCGGTCTTATCACCGGGCAGAGAACAGACCGTCCCTGCTCAACAAACAAGGAGGAAACTATATGAAAATCGGCATCATCGGCGCATCAGGCAAAGCCGGAAGTCTCATCGCCCTGGAAGCAAAACAGCGGCGGCACGAAGTGACCGCGATTGTCCGCGACAAGACCAAGGTGGATGGAAAAGGCTATACCGTTCTGGAAAAAGACCTTTTCGACCTGACCGTGGAAGACCTGAAGGGATTTGACGCCGTTGTGGATGCGTTCGGCACCGCGTTTGACCCAGCCAGCGCGCAGGCCCACCAGACGTCGCTTAAATATCTGACAGATGTAATGGAAAAACTGCCCGACGTTCGCCTGCTGGTCGTCGGCGGCGCCGCCAGCCTGTATACGGACCGTACGCGCAAGCAGTTGGTTCTCGATACGATTCCCGCAGAATGGCAGGCTGTGCCCGGCAACATGAAAGCCGCCTTTGAGGAATTGCAGAAGAGCCGCGCGAAATGGACCTACTTCTCCCCTGCCGCCACATTTGATCCGAAAGGCCCCCGCACGGGCAAGTATAAGCTGGGCAGCAACATCCTGCTGCACAACAGCGATCAGGAAAGTTACCTGAGCTATGCGGATTACGCGGTTGCCATGCTGGACGAAATTGAGGAGGGCGCGCATATCCGGGAGCGTATTACCGCCGTATCGGAAAAAACGCCCAACAAAGACGGGTATTACGGAATCGAAAGCAAGAAGCCCGTTTTTGAGGGCATCAGCACTTATCGCCCGCATCTGAACCACGAGCTGACCGGCCGCTGCTTCCGAATGATCATGGATCGCACCGGCGACCAGATGGTCACCTTTCAGACCGACACAGTGCTGGAATATACGTGCGGCGGCCGCACCAGCCGCGAGCCTTATCAATGTGCCAAGGGTGCGGAGCTGGCCTATTTCGTCAACTTTGAAATCAAGGGCGCCGTGCCCCGCGACAACGTAACGCTGATTATTGATCTGCAAACCAATCTGGTTACGGTCGTCAACACCTATACCGGTTACAACGACCGTTATCCCACCATGTGCGACAGCGATTACGACTTCGGCGCGATCGACCTGCCCGATCGGGAATTGCCTAAAAAGCGCCACGGCTATACCACCGACCTGGTGGGGAAGCGGATTCAATGGCATTACGGCCCGGAGTTTGCCAT
This sequence comes from Bacillota bacterium, assembly GCA_023395615.1. GTDB lineage: Bacteria > Bacillota > Clostridia > Christensenellales > Aristaeellaceae > CAXXOK01. Next base: position 23,063 of record JAEWYP010000084.1, on the reverse strand, counting down.
CATCCATTGTTACTACCACCCCAATTACGTCCGCGCCACCTTCGACCCCAGCATGATTGACCGCCTGCCGCCCGCCCCGCCGGAAGACGAGGAGGCCTGGAAAAAGAACCCCTACGACGAAAAGGCGGTTTACGTAAAGATTCGGGACGGGCTGTATGTGGTGAGCTTCGTGGAACAGAGCATGTCCCGGCGCGGCAAGGTTGGCAACAGCCTGCTGTTCTTAATGGATACCGACCGCCTGCACGATGTGGGCCGTTCCTTCGGCCATTCCGGGCAGTTCGGCGGGCAGGGGTATCTGCCGGAGAATTACCTGTTCGGCGCGTACGGCGAGTTCGTTCCCGCCGGAGACGGGCTGGAAAATGATCCTCCGTACTATACGGTGTAAGGGGGAGAAGCATATGAGAATCGGCATTATCGGAGCCAACGGAAAAGCAGGGAAACTGATCGCCGCGGAGGCTTACCATCGCGGGCACGACGTAACCGCCATCATCCGCGACGCGGAAAAGATGCCCGGTATCCCCTATCACGTTCTGGAAAAAGACCTGTACGACCTGAACGCGAAGGACCTGAAAGATTTTGACGTGGTCGTCAGCGCCTTCGGTCTGCCCTTCGGCGGGGATCATCCCGACGACGCCTACCAGCAGGCATACGACCACCTGATCGATGTGTTTGAAAAGCTGCCCAAGGTGCGCCTGATGGTCGTGGGTGGCGCCGCGAGCCTTTATCAGGATGAAAGCCGCACCGCGAAAGTGATCGAGAAGTTCCCGGAAGCGATGCGCAAGGACCCCGCCGACATGGCCAAAGCCTATAAAAACCTGAAAAAGAGCAACGTGAATTATACCTATTTCTCCCCGGCCTGTTATTTTGATCCCCGGGGCAAGAAAACCCGCCATTACAAGGTCAGCGACGACGTGGTGATAGTAAACCAGAGTGGGGAAAGCTACATCAGCTACGCGGATTACGCTTATGCCATGGTGGACGAGATAGAGCGCGGCAACTATATCCGCCGCCGCTTCACAGCCGTAAGCGACAGCCGCCGCCCGGTCGTTACCGAGCCATATTACGGCATCCGTGCCGAGCGTCCCGTTTTCGAGGGGATGAGCCAGTACCTTGAAGCGTATAATTTCGAGCTGGCAGGAAAAACGCTTCGCCTTGTTTTCGACGACGGGAAAAAATACGTGGCGGAATTTCTGGATGGTCATACCCTGCGCTGGAGCGAAATGGGTTCAAAGGGTACCGTGGAACATTACGACTGCGCCAAAGGCGCCGAGGACGTTTACTTTGTCAACTTCGAGTTTGTAAACGTCAAGCCCCGCACAAATTTGACGCTGGTTGTCGATACCGCCGAAAGGCTGGTTACGATGGTGAAAACCCTCACCGGCTATCATCCGAAGTTCCAGTACATGACGGACAGTACCTATCATTTCGGCGCGATCGACATGCCGGGTTTTCCTCTGCCCACCCGCCGCCACAAGTTTACCGCGGATTTGATGGGCAAGCGCATCCATTGGCATTACGCGCCGGGGATTGAGATCGTTCATGTGTACTACGCTACGGACTACATGCGCGTTACCCGGCCGGACGGAAAAGGCTGGGGCGCCCTGGATGCCAGCGAGTGGGACGAGCTGATCGAACGCGAGCCGTACGACGAACCGGCGGCGTTCATCAAAATCAAACATGGGCTGTATCTGGTCAGCTGCATGGAAAAGAACATGGCCTGCCGCGGCTTTACAGGCAACTCGCTTCTGTTCCTCATCGACACGCTCCGTGTGCACGACGTGGGCCGTTCCTTTGGCCACGCAGGGATGGAAACCGGCAAAGTGCATCCGGAAAACTACCTCTTCGCCGCGTTTGGCGAGTTCGTTCCTTCCGACGGCGTGGTGGAATCCAAGCCCAACCGTTATCGGGAGCATCAGGTCTACTGACCGAAGGGGAGGAGAGCCCGAAATGGCAAAACATCTGTATCCGCAGTTTACCGTGGAAGAAATCGACCGGATCATCCGGGAATCCAAACCCTACAACGTCGGCGGACTCGGGGGCAACCGCCCCCCGTTGTGTGGGGAGCTGATCGGCCAAACGATCACCTTCCGCTACGATAACGGAACCGCGCTGATCTACGAATTTAAGGACCTCAATACGCTGACCTGGCGGCACGAGGGATGCGCCCAAGCCAAAGAAGAGTATTACGAAGCCCTGAAACCGGATGAGCATGTGGTGTTTTTCGAGCACATCGTGGAAGGCAGCCGCCCGCAGGAAGCGCGGATGGTCGTATGGGATACGGACACCCGACTGGTAACGACGTTTTTTGTGCGGGTCGGCAACGAGTTTTCCACCCGCGAGGTGGACCGTGACATTGTATTCGGTTATGCGGACGGCGGCGGGGAAGCGCCTGCCGAACGGCAAAGTCTTACGGAAGACCTGGTAGGGCGTTCTATCATCTGGACCTACTCGCCATCCTTCACCATCCAGCACATCTACGCTTCCAAATGGTATTCCGCTTTCGTGGATTTCAACACCTTCTACGGCGGACAGTTGCTGGATTCCCCTTGCAACTACGTTAAAATTAACGATCACGTTTATATATACTCGTGGATCGAAACCGAGGGCGCGGGCGTGCAGGGTTTCGCACTGATGAATCTGTACACCATGCACGATGTGGGTTGCTTTTTCGGCATCAACGGAAGCGGACGGTTCGAATGTTACACCTTCGGCGCGACAGGCGAATATGTGGGGCAGCTGACCAACCTGAGCATCCCCAACGACATGAAAACGGACTATCCCTGGCCCCCTGTCCGACCCGAGAGTGAGAAGGAGGCTTAAACCGAATGAGCAATCAATTGCGTCCTTATCGTTCCGGGATGCTGACCAAAGCGATGACCGAGCAGGAAGTAGCTGCGCTGGCGGCTGCCAGCAAAGATTATTATATGGGCGACCTGTCCGGCCGGCGTCCCGCTTTCACCCAAAAGCTGAGTGGCAAAACGCTTGTACTGCGCTTCGATAACGGCGGCCCTTACCTGACGCACCGCTTTGCGGACGAGCACAAGCTGCTGTGGAAGTACGAAAACGGGGCTGAACGCGAGGAGTACTATGAGGCTTTCGAGATTGACGAACAGATATTCATGATCGCCTATCTTCGCCGCAACAGCCGTCCAGCCACCTCCTGCACCTGTGTGGTAGACCTGAAAATGAATCTGGTCACGCTGATCGTATCCGCGATGGGAACCCGTCAATCGGCCCGCGATATCGACCAGCGCGTGTACCATGGCGTTGTGGAACGGGACGGCCTTCCCACACCCTATGTGTGGCGGCATCACCCGACCCGTGACCTGGTAGGTCGTTCCATGGGCTGGTCCTACCGTGACGACATGACCAGCCAGCATATTTTCGGCTCTCCCCATTCCATCTCCTGGGTCATTCTGCAGGGGCCGGGCACAGGGCTGCTGGGTTCCGCGCCCTGCAAGTATTTTAAGATCAGCGATCACGTATACCTGTATACCTGGCTGGAAACCATGGGCTCCGGGCAACAGGGCGTGGTGCTGATGAACCTGAAAACCATGCATGACTGCGGCACTTTTTACGGGGTAAACCATAACCAGCGGTTTGAGTTTTACACCTACGGCGCGCGCGGCTATTCTCTGGGCAGCTATGACACCAAGGATCGGTTTGTCTGGTAATCCGCATGCGACCGCCGGAAACGGCGGCCGGGAATGATACGGGCGAACATACGCCCGCGTCGGAACCGCAACCGCGAAACAGGAGGGAACCGTATGAAAATCGGCGTGATCGGCGCCAACGGAAAAGCCGGGCGGTGCATCATCCACGAAGCGGCCCGCAGAGGGCACGAAGTGACCGCCATTGTACGCAATCATGAAACCATCATGGGCCCCGGGTACCCGATCCTGGAGAAGGACCTGTTTGCCCTGACCCCCGACGACCTGAAACCCTTCGACGCTGTTGTAAGCGCCTTTGGGCTGCCGTTTGACGGCAAACACCCGGAAGGTTCTTATCAGAAAGCCTACGAGCACCTGATCGGCGTGATGCGGGCGCTGCCCGATACACGGCTGCTGGTCGTGGGCGGTGCGGGCAGCCTGTATACCGATGATACGCATACCAGCACCGTGCTGGATTCCATGCCGGAAGGGACAATGCGGCAGGACCCGGCCGACATGGCCAAAGTATACGAAATGCTTCGGAACAGCGGGCTGAAGTACACGTTCTTCTCCCCCGCCTGCTTTTTCGACCCCAGGGGCGGCCGCACAAAACAATACCTGACCGGCACGGATACCGTGATCCGCAACGCCGCGGGCGAAAGCTACATCAGCTATCAGGATTACGCCTGTGCCATGGTGGACGAGGTGGAACAGGGTCGCTTCATCGGCGCGCGCTTCACCGCCGTATCCGAAAAAAAGTACCGCGAAGAGCCGCCCTATGATGGCATTCGCTCCGAACCGCCGGTGTACGACGGCCTGAGCCAGTACCGGGAACCGCTCAACTTCGAGCTGGCCGGCCGGGTTTTCCGTCTGGTGCTGGATCAAACCGATCCCTGCGTGGTCGAATTTCTGACCGGCAACACGCTTCGCTGGACTGTCGGGGGCGCGGAAGGCGTTGAAGCTCCCTACGAATGCGCCAAAGGCGCGCCGGGCGTGTATTTTATCAACTTTGAGTTCGCCACGGGCAAACCGCGTACCAATATCGTGCTTGTGCTGGATGTGGACGAACGGTTGGTTACGATGGTAAAAACGATCGGCGACTACGACGAAAAGTACCCCTATCTGGTAGACAGCCAGAATTTCTTCGGCGCTGTGGATGTGCCCGGCTTCCCGCTGCCCGCGAAACGCCACCGCTATACCACCGACCTTGTCGGAAAGCGCATCCAGTGGCGCTACGGACCCCATCTGGGAATCACCCACGTCTATTTCAGCGCGGATTATCACCGCCTCACCTTCCCCGCAGGGCCGCTGAGCGGCGTGCCCGAGTCGGAGTGGCTGGATATGCTCCGCCGCGAACCCTACGACGAAAAAGCCGACCAGATAACAATTAAGGACGGATTATACCTGTTCAGCTGTATGGAGCAGAACAAGGCCAAACGCGGCCAGACCGGCAACTCGATGGTTTTCCTGATCGATACCCGTCGCGTGCATGATGTGGGGCGTTCCTTCGGCCGTTCCGGCGTCTGGAACGGACAGGATTACGAGAAGGAAAACTATCTCTTCGGCGCTTTCGGAGAGTTTGTACCCTCCGACGGGGTTGTCGAATCCTGGCCGAACAACTTTCTGCGCGACTGGAAAGCACAAAGCAATATCTGACCGGGAAACCGGGAGGCCGCTGCCCTTGCGCTGGTCTCCCGGTCTTTTTCGATTGTTTGAAAGGGGCATGTATCATGACAGACGAACGTCTGTATCCGGAAATATCACTGGACGGTTCCATGTTCAAGCGCAAAGGAGCCTGGTTCGGCCTGTTCCAGCAGGGCTGCAAGTACGGGGACATCCGGCTCTGGCTGGGAACCTGCCGGGGGATGGCGGTACAAGCTCCGGAGCGCAATCGCCTGATCGAACTGTTTCCAACGTATGAGGAGCGCAAGCTCCCCTTCACCGTAACGGCGAAGCCTGACGAGATGACCCTCGTGACCCGGCATGGCAACGTGCGCTTCACCTTCGCGGATACGGCCCTGCTGATGGCGGAGGGCGATCCGGGCATGGGGCTGACGCTGGAAAAATTGATGGTGAAACATGAAACCGTGCACCCGCGGAAGAACGGTGCGTGGGAGGCGTTCTTCCGTTTCACCACCGCCTTTGTTTTCAAAGGGCTGACAGGCTCCGCCTTTGATTTTAACAACGGAGAGGACTACTGGAACTGGGAAACCTTCTCTAGCGACCGTGTCAAGGGGCGGACGCATCCGGCGGCGGACGGAACCTTCACCCTGGCGATGGAGGAGTTTGTGTACGACGGCGTCGTAAGGGACGAGTACCCGACCTACGCACAGGCCAAAGCTTCCATGGCCGTGGATTGGGAGGATTTTATCCAGGCGATGCCCCCCTTCCGCACTCCGCTGGAGGCAGCGCGCGTCAGGTGCGAATACACCCTGTGGTCATATCTGGTCGCCCCGACAGGGAGGTTGCGGTATCCGGAAATCCAGATGTTCGCAGGGATCATGGCGTCGCAATGGCAGTTATGCCAGAATGCGGTAGCCCTTCAGGAACATATCGGCCTCGCCGTGGATTTGCTGCTGTCCCCGCTGGACCGCGCCTGCGAAACCGGGCAGCTGGCGGACACGTTTGACGACGCATCCTGTGAAACCATGATGGTGAAACCACCCATCCACGGCTGGGCAATCCAGCAAATCATGAGCCATCACAATCTGCTGGCGGAGGTTCCCCGGGAAAAAGTCGAGTGGCTGTATCGCGGCGTGGGCGCGTGGGGGGACTGGTTTATGACCTGCCGGGACGAGGACGGCGACGGTCTTCCCTCCCTTTTTCACGCCGACGAAACAGGGTTGGACGACTCGTCCATGTTCACACGCCACAACGTGCTCTCCACACCGGATGTGGCAGCCTATCTGGTGCTCCTCTTCGAGGCGGTCGGCGATCTGGGCAAAGCCCTTGGCAAACCGGGAACGGAAACCGCCGCGTGGTATGAAAAATCCGAAGCGACGCTGCACCGCCTGATCGGACGGCTGTGGGACGGCGAGCATTTTATTGCGCTGGTGCCCGGCACAGGCGAAAAAGTATTTTCCGGTTCGCTGGTGCACTATGTTCCCGCCATTCTGGGCAAGCGGTTGCCACAGGCGATTATCGATAAAATGGCAGACGATCTGTCCGTTCCCGGTCACTACCTGAGTCCGTGGGGGCTGGCGGCCGAAGATATGACCAGCGACCGTTTCTGCCTGGATCGCATGTCCATCGGGCGGGGCCGCATTGTACCGCCGCAATCCCTGTACATCTGCACGGGTCTTTGGGAAACACACCGCCGGGACGTGGCGCGCACCATTACGGAAAACTACTGCAAGGGGCTGCGGGACAGCGGATTTACCTTCCTGATCAACCCGATGGATGGCAGCGGTTCCGGTTACTTCGGCGGAAGCTGGCCCCGCTGCGCCTACACCATTCTCAGTCGGATGCTGAGCGAAGAAACACCGCAAGAAAACCGCCCCTGACCATACCGCAAAGAATACCCCGGGAGAGTTTCCTCTTCCGGGGTGTTTTGTTATTTCTGTTCGAAATCCAACCTGTCATCGAATAGGTTTTCCTGATATTTTACAGCCTGCGCGCTACTTGATCGTCATCTTTCCGTATGCTTCACCCATCAGCAGGTGCAGGTAGCCCGCGTCCCCGTCCGGCGTTGCCAGCATACTGAAGTCTACCTGTTTCTGGAACAGCATCACAATATCCGAACCGCCAAACAGGAAGGTGCCCAGCATCTCCCCTTTTTTCACCTGCGCGCCCACCTGCACGCTGTTTTCGAAGTTGACGGAGGATACCTGCGACATCCCGATGGGCATAACCGCCACCAGCCCGTACTGGTCCGTATCGAGGATCACGCAGCCGCGTGTTTCGATGGTCTGCCAGCCGGGCGTTTCATCCAGCAGCACATACTTGCCCAGACTCGCATCCCACTGGGTAATACCGCCTGCCGCGTCGTCCGCGGGAATGATGCGCACTTCCTTCACCGTGCCGCTGACGGGGAAGTGGTAGCGGTGATAGTCGTTCACATCCAGGAATGTGTGCGTCAGCGTCCCGCCCGCGAAAGCGTCCGCATAGGCGCAACCCGGCCCCAGCAGGTTCGGGATAGAGTTAAAATACTCCGACTTGATCTGCACGCCGCCCTGCTGCACAATGTTGGAGTTCTCGTCAATGGCCCACACCCCCTGCGGCTTGGAATCCGCCGGGGCCACCACCACCGACGCGTCGTCGGGCGAGGCGATGGGTCGCACATCGGGCGACACCAGATAGCGCGAGAAGAAATCGTTAAACGAATGCCAGTTGTCGGGGGATTCGTACCAGCCTTTGGAAAGGCCGAAGCGGTCGTCCGCCAGCGCCTTCTGGTAGTAATCGTCATTCCAGGAGACCGCCATGCTTAAGTACTCGCCCCATGCCTTGGTAAAGTGAACCAGCCACGTGCGGTACGGCTCCACGTACTGGATGGAGTTGTTGTAGTAGCCCTTTCCCTCCAGTTCCGGCAGGGGCTGATCGTTCAGGTAATACATATAGTCGATGCTCTGGTCAATCTGCTCGTACAGTTTCGTGTAGGGCAGGTCGCTTAAAATATTCCACGGCATGGCCAGCGACGCCCAGTCGATATAGGCGTAATACCCATCCAGCGTCTGGGCGGGGTTGGTGATGGGATCCGGATTGTTCTGCTTTGCCAGTTCGATGGATTCGATCAGCATCTGCTTGAGGTTGTAATCATGCTCCACCATCGTAACCAGTTGCTGCGTAATGGGCTGGTACTGCGGCTCGCCCGCCAGCGCCCCGGTCCATGCGGTAAGCGCCAGAACCAGCGCAAGGAGTATTGCCAGCCTCCGTATCCAAAACGCTTTCTTCATGCCCCATCCTCCTCCGATTTTTTCGTCCGGTTTCTTCGTATCCATCCATCAGCGTCCCGGCGGGGCTGTAGGATTTTTGCAAAGCCCGTACCCCCGCCGGAACCCCGCGCGGAAACCGTCAGTTCTTGCTGGGGTCGTCGTGCATCGCCGACGCGCCCATGCCTTCAATGTTCCAGTCGACCACCTTCGGGATCACCTCGTTGGTCAGGGCCTTTGCGTCGTCCAGCGCCTTCTGGGCAATATCCGCGAACAGCTGCGCCGCCACATCGCCGTTACAGCCGGAATCGAGGTAGGTCTGATCCATCGCCGGCATATTAGCAATCAGCTGCTCCTCCATCGCCCGCCAGTGCCTGCGGATGGGATAGCCCCAGTCGGTACGGTTGAGCGAACCCAGCGTATCCAGCCAGCGGTAGACGGAGTAGGCACTGTTGGCGTCGTAGGTGCTGCAATCGTACGTATACGCCGCGGGCGCGGAGGTAAGGTTGCCATAGAACGGCAGAAACACGCTGAATTCGGAATTGGCCAGCGCCACCCAGTAGACCGTGGGCAGGTTGGGCCGATACCAGAACAGGTGCACCGTAAACGCGCGGTTGATGCCGATGGGCCGCCACTCGGGATGTTCGTTCACGTTATAAATCGTATCCTCGAAGCGGTAACGGGTCAGCTCCATCACGTTCTGCAGGGTGACCGGCTGGTCGGGGGTCACAAACATCTCGTAGGTATGGTTCACATCGTATCCCTGCTCCTGCGAAGGCGCAAGATAACGCTGCCCCGCCCATACGCGGATCTGGCTGTAATCGCGGTGCGGCTCGCCGTAGGTAAGCGCCGCGTGCGGCTTGCCGTTCTGTTTCACCAGAAAACCCTGCTCCTCCGCCAGTTGCCAGAAATCCGGCGAAGCGATCACGTTGACAGGGTCGTTCACATCCACGCAGCCGATCAGCGCGTCGTTGCCGATCACAGCCGCCTGATCGTCGGGCACCTTCACCGCCAGCCAGTGGTGGCCGGAGTAAATCTCGATATACCACGCCTCGGTTTCATCCGCGATCACCACGCCGTTGCCCTCGGCGCTGCCGTAATCGCTTACGATGCCGCCCAGGCGCTCAATCCCCTCCCGCGCCGTTTTCACATAGGGGATCACCACCGTGGGGATGGATTCTTCCGCGACCCCGTTTACCACATAGGGGTCGTACTTGAGCACATCCGCGCCGCCGTAGATGCTTTCCGTGGCGCTGATGGACACGCCGTACTCGTTCAGCGCGCTTTCCGCCCACACGCCCATTTTCATGGAAGGGGCGGCAGGGGTCATTGTGTACTGGCAGTTGACCGTGGGAAGTTCCATGGTAAAGCCGTTATACTGGCTTACGAATTTGACCGGCGCGCTGAGCGTTTGCGCCGGAACGGATACGATCTGCGTCGTCTCAAACTGTTCCCCGTCCGCGGTGCGGCCGTAAATCAGCGAGCCATCCGCGCTTGCGTCGCGGCCCACGATGATGGTAGTACACGCACCGGCGGCCGAAGGGATCGCCAGCAGCAGCGCCAGCAGCAACGCAACAATAATCCTCGACATTCGGGATCCACCTCTTTTCAATTCTAATGCACTCACAGTAACAGAGCGTAACGGTAAGTATTAACGTACAGTGCGTCGAAATTCAGCTTCCCAGTCGGACGCGGCGCGGGATGGTCTGAAAAGTATATCGGTTAAATTCACTATATCACGCGAATATATCCCCGTCAAGTTACCATTTTATTCCATTTTTCAGGGTTCCGATGGCGAAAAGTGTCCGGCGCAGGGCTGGCAGTCAGAAAGCGCTCATGCCCTATGAAAAAGCAGGGTCGCGTCGCCCGCCCTGCTTTTTAAAAACCGATTCCGTATCGGGGGCTTACTCCCCGTTTTCCTCCGCCAGCACCATCTGAACGACCCGGTTCGCTTCCTTCGCGAACTGCTCGGGCGTAAACGCGCGCTGAACATATTGATTCACCTGATCCAGTATTTCCAGCGTGCCGTTGGTGGAGTTGCGTTCCAGCAGGTTCTGTTCCCGAACGCAGAACTGTTTCGTAAACGCCTGATACTGCGTAATCTGTTCCGCCGAAACCACCCACCGGCTGTCCTCAATCTCCCTGCGTTCGTTTTCCAGCTGTGTTTTCATCTCCGCTACATTCGGGTCTTCCGGGTTCTTCGCGGCCTGTACCAGCGCCATCTGCGCATCGTTATCGGCCAGATCCGACTGGTAGTTGGGGTCCTCGATGGGCGCGGCCGAAGCATCGCTGAAGAGCGAAATTTTCGATTCCGCATCCATCCCCTGTAAAAACGCCGCAATGTATTTGACCGCCTCATCAATATGGGGGCTTTGGGGATTGATCGCAAACAGCTGAACGTCCGCCGGAAAGTTTAACTGCCGGTCGTCAACGCAAAGGTGCAGCGGAGTGTACAGCTTCGCATCCACATCAGAGAGATTGGAATAGTTATAGTTAAGCACAAACAGCGTCTTGTCTCCCCTGTACGCCATTCCGCTCGTAGCGTCCGCGCTCTCCTGATCCAGCTCCTCGGTATCCAACGTGTCTATCGTTTGGAATAGGCTTAAAATTTTCTGGTTTTTAAAATCCACGGGATCGCCCAACAGCGTACAGTCGTTCACATAATCGTGGATGATTTGGTTAATCAGGTACGATCGGCTGTCGTTCGCGCCCAGAAAGAGGTTATAATCCGGGTACTTTTCGTACCCCTCCTCCGTCCACCATTGAATCAGTTTCAACAACTCCGCGTAGGTGCGCGGCACAGCGTCCGGGCCGAGGCCAACCGCTTCAAACGCGCCCTCGTTATACGCCCATCCGCTTACGGAAACGCGGATGGGAACGGCGTACAGTTTTCCATCCGCGTAAGCTGCCTTTTGCAGATACGGGTACATTTTCCCCACCAGTTCCGTAAGCTCCGGATAGGATGACAGATCCAGACAGAAGCCCTTGTCGCGCAGCGTTACGAAACCGCAGTACGCGTACCCGATGGAATACAGGTCGAAGCAGCGGTTATTGGTCTGCATCTGCAGGGCCATATCTTTCGCGTTATTATTCCCCTGCACCTCGACGCCTGTCCAATGAATGTCCGGATTCGTCTGCTTCAGGGTGTCGTTATCAAAATCGCCCGCGCCGCTGCTGCCGAAAACATAAAGGGTCGTATCTTCGGCATGCGCGAAGGATACCAGCAGTAAAAGGGTGAGCAGGCAGCAAAGAAAAGGCTTTTTCATACGAATGAGCTCCTTTCCGCTTCGGGGCTGGACTTGTTTGTTCCAAACGGGTTGCAGCCTAATCATCGCTCCTCCCCGCCGAATTGCGAAAACTTCACCACATCACTTCACCTGTCACCGCGTCCAGCCGTGCCGTGCAGGCAAACGTTTCTTCATTGTTAGGGTATTCCATATAGAAACACCAGAACGGCTGAAACCGGACTTTCCCCGCGTACGCATCCCCAACCGGGAGATAAGAAAGCCACATCTGCCGCAGCGTATACCGATTGTCCTGATCCGAGGACAGGATTGCGGTCAGCGACTTCAACGCGTCATGATCGGACATAATGGTGACTTTGCTTTCTTCGGAGCAGTGCTGATAAACTCCATCCCACATGGAAATAACGCAGATGCCCTTCCGGTCGAGCACGAACAGGATGGATTCCTGCGAAGCCGACAGCGATTCGTCTTTGTTGGTAATATTCATCCTTTGTTCGCAGGGCCCGTAAACCTCGGTATGATCCACCTTCAGGCCATACGCGGCAATGCAATATTCCGTTTCGCCTACCGTGGCCGTCTCGCAGCGCACCAGCGTCGCCTCCTGATCGAGCTGCATCTTCCGGATTGCGGTATCAGCCACAGAAAGAGCCAGCCGAATATCGAGGGTTCCTGTGTCCTTTAATGTATCGGTATCGAAATCGGATGCCGGATCCCTTTGGGAATCCCACAACATATCACTGGTTGCCTGTTGATTCGGCGCACCGTACAGCATGGAAAGTAGATTTGCCAATGCATCGACAGCCGAAGTCGCATCGTTCCGAAGGTACTCCATAGCCCCGTTTCGTACGGAGAACGAATCGCCAAGCTCGTTTTCGTAAAGCACATCCGGGATTGCCAGTTGTGTTCTTTCGGTTGTCGTCCAGGTATGCTCCCCGTTCGGGTCAACGATTTTTTCCAGAGCTGCCCCATCCAAAAGGGCCATCTCCGCGTTAAAAACTGCATACTCGTTCTGGTCGGGGAGATAAGCCGTTCCGTCAAAAGTGAGATTGGCAGACAGGCGCACCGCGTGATAAGGGACCGCTTCTTCGCACAAAGCAGGCCATGTTATGGCAAGGAGCATCGCGATACACACACAGACCAGCGCGTTTCTCTCCATCCTCTGCCGCCGGGGCATTGCTTCCGCTATCGCATTTTTCTCTTTTTTCATTTCGAACAGCGTTACCGCCATTGTGCATCCTCCCTTTCCAGCTATCATGATAACGTCCGATCACGTCCAGATATTCCCAACGCGGTGTATTTATCTTTATCCGGCTCCGTCCGTGCGGAAGCCACTATGTACGTATCGCGGGCTTTTCCGCGTACGCAAATGGGGCGTCGGTCCTTTCGGACCGACGCCCCACAGGTTTGTTCGGATATGGATTACAGGGAATCTTTGGTGAGTACGCTTACGCCGGTATCGGTCACAGCGCCGCCCAAAGTCTGCCCTTCCAGAGCCTGCACGCAGGCTTCCACGCCCTTGGCGCCCATCACGTCCGGGTTCTGCGCCATAGTGGCCAGCAGGTACCCATCTTTGATCAGGCCGAGGATCGCGTCGGACTTGTCGAAGCCCACGCCGATTACGGTTTTGCCGGAAGCTTTGATGGCGTTGCCGGTGCCGGTGGTGGAGCCTTCGTTGGCGCCGAAGATGCCAACCACGCCCTGAGTGATGTAGTTTTCAGCGATGGTCTGGCTCTTGGCCGCGTCGCCTTCGCCATACTGTGTTTCGAGGATGGTGAACTTGGTGCCGTCAAACGCGGAGCGGAAGCCCGCTTCCCGTTTCACGGTGGAGTCGGTGGCAGCGTTCACGTTCACGATGCCGATGGAGCCTTCGGTTACGCCCGCCGCGGTCAGCGCCGCGATCATGGTTTCACCGGCGGTTTTGCCGGCAGCCTGGTTGTCGGTGGAGAAGGTCGCTTCGGCGGGCACGTTCGCGGGGCTGTCCACGTACACGATCTTCACGCCTGCAGCCTGCGCCTCTTTCAGCGCGGAAGAAATGGCGTCCGGGCCATTGGCCGCGACCATGATGGCGTTGTAGCCGCCGGCGACCGCGTTGTTCACGCACTCGATCTGCTGCGCGTCATCCTTGGTGTTGGGGGACATGAAGGTAACGGTTACGCCAAGCTCGGTTGCTTTCGCCTGGGCGCCCTCGTTGAGCTTTACCCAGTGCTGGTCGATGGAGTCCATGGTGATCAGGGCGATTTTCCACGCCTGGGTAGCCTTGACGGTCTCGGCGGACGCCGCGAACACGCTCAGGCTGAGTGCGAGAACACAGAGAATTGCGAGAAACTTTTTCATAGTTTTCCCTCCTGATATATTTTCTCTATAAACAGCCTTGCGGCCGCTTACAAATTCACTTGGAGCGTTTGCGGGCGCCGCGGCGGATCACCACGTCCAGCAGGACGGAGAACACCACGATCACGCCGATCACGATGCGCTGCAATCCCACCTGCGCGCCAACCATGTTCAGGCCGTTTTCCAGCGTCTGCCACACAGCCGCGCCGGCGAACGTGCCCAGCAGCAGGCCCGTGCCGCCCAGCGGGGAGATGCCGCCGATTACGCCCGCGGCGACGGCGTACATTTCGTACATGTTACCGGCTTCCATGTTGCCCATGCTGGCCTGTGCGCACAGGATCAGGCCAACGACAAACGCGCAGAACGCGGAAACCAGATACGCCTTGGTGGTGGTGGCAAACACGCTTACGCCGGACAGTTTGGCCGCGTCCACGTTGGAGCCGATGGCGTAGATGTGGCGGCCCGTGCGTGTTTTGGAAAGCAGGAAGAAGAAAACGATAAACACCACCAGCGCCACCAGAAAGGTGTTATAAACCCCAAACGTTTTGCCATAGTAGAAAAAGTTCTGAAACCGGTCGCCCGCATCCGCGCCGATGCCGGAGGCGATGGCGTCGGTATTACGGTTGCCGTTGATCATATACCCTACGCCGCGGGCGACGAACATGGTGCCCAGCGTTGCGATAAACGGCGGCAGTTGCGCCTTGCCCACCAGCAGGCCGTTAATCAGTCCGATGGTCAGGCAGCAGGCCAGCGCGATCAGCGACGCCAGGATCGGGTTGGTGCCATGAGTCATCATGGTAGCGGAGATCATAGCGCTCATGCCCACCAGCGAACCGATGGACAGGTCGATGTTGCCGGTAATCAGCAGGTAGCTCTGCCCGATGCCGATAATCAGGTATTTGCTCATGGAGCGCAGCAGGTTTTGGATGTTCGCCCCGGAAAACACGTTGGGGTTGCTTAAACCGAACACCACATAGATCACGATCAACGCGGCGAAGGCGATCATCGCCGAGGCCATCCCGCGGATGGCGAAAAACCGGCGCGCGGGGTTCAGTCGGGTGGTTTGCATGGAACAGTCCTCCTCATTCGTTCGCGGTGGCGACTTTCTTTTCAAATTGCGTGGCCAGGGTCAGAATTTTCTCCTGAGTCGCTTCCTCGGCGCTCAGTTCTCCCGTGATTCTGCCGTCGCACATCACGATGATGCGGTCTGAGATGCCCATGATCTCCGGCATTTCGGAGGAAACGAACATCACCGCGATCCCCTGCTGCTTCAACTTGTTCATCAAATGGTAAATTTCCACCTTGGCGGCAACGTCGATACCGCGGGTTGGCTCGTCAAACATTACCACACGGGAGTTGCGCGCCAGCCACTTTGCCACGACCACTTTTTGCTGGTTACCGCCGGACAGCGTAGCCGCGTCCTTGTCAATGGAGGGGGTTTTAATCATCAGCTCTTCCACGGCGCGCGTGCACATGGTTGTTTCCCTGTTGCGGCGCACCACGCCCATCCGGTCGCAAAGCATATCCAGGTTCGGCAGCGCGATGTTTTGCCGCAGGGACAGTTTGGTGCACAGCCCGTCCTTTTTACGGTCCTCCGGAGCCAGCACGATGCCTGCGCGGATAGCGTCCGCTACCTTGTGGATGCGCACAGGCTTTCCGTCCAGCATGATTTCGCCGCTTTCCTTGGGGTCCGCGCCAAAAATCGCACGCGTGGTTTCGGTGCGGCCCGCACCCATCAGCCCCGCGAAACCCACAATCTCACCCTCGTGCAGTTCAAAGCTGATATCACGTACCATGCGCCCGGCGTTTAAATGCTTTACCTCAAAAACACGTTTGCCGCGCTGGCAGGTGACACGGGGGAATTTCTCCTTAATTTCACGACCCACCATATTGGCAATAATTTCGTTCATGGCAATGTCACGGAAATTCGCACTGGTGACAAATTGCCCGTCGCGCATGATGGTAACCCGATCCACGATGTATTGCAGTTCCTCTAACCGATGGGAGATATACACGATACCGCATCCCTTGGCTTTCAGCTCGCGGATAATGCGGAACAGGTCGTTAATCTCGCGGGAGGTCAGCGAGGAGGTCGGTTCGTCCATAATCAACACGCGGGCATTGGTGGACAGCGCCTTGGCGATTTCCACCATCTGCTGCTTGGAAACCGGCAGTTCGCCAACCACCTGCTGCGGGTTCAGATCGATCTTCAGCTCCTGCAGAATCCGCCGGGCTTCGCCTTCCATCTCCCGGTTGGACAGGGTGGCGAACTTCGTTTTTTCCCGCCCGAGAAAGATGTTTTCCGCCACGGAAAGGTGGCGGCACATATTCAATTCCTGATGGATAATCGCCACACCCAGTTCCTGCGCCTGGCGGGGGGTCAGGTCACCCTGTTCTTTTCCGAAAATCTCCATCCGGCCGGAATCGCGGGTATATACGCCGCTAAGGATTTTCATCAGCGTGCTTTTCCCCGCGCCATTTTCCCCCAGCAACGCCATCACTTCGCCGGCGCGCAGCTCAAAATGCACGTCGTCCAGCGCCTTCACGCCCGGGAAACTTTTGCAGATATGCTCCATGGACACAAGGATTTCGCCCATTAGCGTATATCACCGTCTTTCCGTTTGCTGGGCTTAGTATAGCATTGCGGGCGGACACGCAAAAGGGCGGAAAGTACCGAAACAGGGGGGCAAAATACCTGTCTTTTCCGGTTGCTTCATCTCCGAATCGGGTAAAGTGAAGCGTATAAGTAATCAAAAAGCAGGCGGGGCAACCTGCCGCGCGCCTGCCGGATGATGCTGTTTCGTAGTATCAGTTCTGTTCCGCCGCCTGCCGGGCCAGTGCCAGCGCCGCGTAATCGCCGATACGTTCGCCAAGCGCCGCGGGCACGATGCGCGCGCTCGCCAGCGCCCGGGGCAAAGCCTCCCGCTCCAGCACGCGGCGCATGGAGGGCGTAAGTAAATCGCCGCTGCGGGCGAAGATGGAGCCCAGCACCACGCAATCCGGGTTGAGAAAATCAATCAGCAGCGAAAGCCCCCGGCCCAGCGCCTCGCCACAGAGTGCATAGGTTTCCAGCGCCGCGGGGTCGCCCGCGCGCGCCGCTTCCGCCACGGTTTTCGCGTCGATTTTTTCCGCCTGCCAGTAGGCGGGAGGCGCGCCGTTCTGCCGGTACCGCTCCCCCACGGTCAGCGCCAGCTGACGGATGCCGCCGCCGGAGCAGAACCCCTCAAACGAGCCCAACTTGCCGTATCCGGCGGGGCCGTTGTCAAAAAGCCGCCAGTGGCCCAGTTCTCCCGCGTCGCCGGTTGCGCCGCGCAGGATGCGCCCGTCCAGCACGATGCCCGCGCCAAGCCCCGTACCAAACGTGAGAAAAACCAGGTTGCGCGCGCCCTGCCCCGCGCCCCAGCGCCATTCCGCCAGCGCGCAGGCGTTGGCGTCGTTTTCCATCACGCAGGGGGCGTTCAGCCTTTCGCTAGCCAGCCGGGTGAGCGACAGGCCGCTCCATCCCGGCAGGTTGGGCGGATTTTGCAGCATGCCGCTTTCCGCGTCCATCGGCCCGCCCGCGCTGATGCCCACGCCCGCGGCGCGTTCCCCTGCCAGCAAGGTTTCGGCCAGCGCAAGCAGGCAGTTCATCGCCTCCCGCTGGTCGACGGGGGTGTTGATCGCCTCCCGCGCCGTGATGCGCAGGCCGGTTCCTTCCTCCGTGCCGATGCTGACGGCGCATTTAGTGCCGCCGATGTCCAGCCCCACGTAACGGTTCATGCCTGCGTACCCCCGAACATCTCCTGCTCCACCGCGATGCACAGAGCGTGATAAATAGGCAGATGCAGTTCCTGTACACGGTAGGTTTCCTTCTCCGGCGCTTTCAGGCATACGTCGCACAGTACCGCCAGTTTACCCCCCGCCGCGCCGGTCAGCCCGATCACCTTCGCGCCTCGCGCGCGCGCCGCAATCGCCGCCGCACAAACGTTTTTCGCATTTCCGGAAGTCGATATGCCCAGCAGTACGTCCCCTGGCACGGCATACGCGAAAGCCTGCTGCGCGTAGGTCAATTCCCCGCGCACGTCGTTTAAAAACGCGCTGCTCATACCGCTCAACCCGTGCAGCACCAGCACCGGCAGGGCGCGCTGGAGGTTTTGGGCAATCGCGCCGTCCCCGTCCCCCGCGCCGGCCAGCGCCGCCTTCTCCCGGGCCGTCAGCGGGCGCGGCAGCAGAAAGCCCTTCATCAGTTCTCCGGCGATGTGCTCGCAGTCGCAGGCGCTTCCGCCGTTACCGCAAAGCAGCAGTTTACCGCCGTGCCGGAAGCACGCAAGCAAAACATCCAAAGCGGCCTGCAAATCCTTTTCCATGCCCTTCAATGTCGGCCTTTCCCGTAACAGCATTTCCAGCGCGGGATGCAGTATGTTCATAAGCGTTTCCTTTCCAAAACCGTTTATTAAATGGATTCTCCCAGTCGGAAGGGCGCCAGCGGCAGCCCGTTCCCGTCAAACACATTGACTTTCCCATAATTCACCCATGCGTACCGGGCCGCCAGCGGCCGGGCCATGCCCTCCGCCGCAAGCCGGATTCGCCGCCCTTCCGGCGTCGCGCTCGCGGGGATAAACACGCCTTTCGCATCCGCCAGTTCAAACAGGGCGGGTTCGCCACACGAAGATACCGCCGCGGTCAGCTCCACCACCAGCTCCATACCTTTCCGCCAGGCATACAGCGCGCGCGGGCTTTCCGGCGCGTCGGTATGGCCGTATACCACCCGCATCGCCTGTTGGAACAGACGATCCCCCACAGTCTTTTTATCCGTCGGGTGGATGTTATCCAGTTCTCCCGCGTCGATCAGCACCGCCAGACCCACGTTGCGCGCGGCCAGCCAAGCCTGTTCCTGCGCCTGCCGCAGTTCCGCCCAGTGGTGATCGTCCGCTTCGTAACTGTTGCGGAACATCGGCAGCTGAACGTACAGAAACGGCAGCTCCGGGTTACGGAACAGCCCGCGCCAGAACGCGATCAGCGAGCCCATCAGTTCCCGGTACAGGCCGGGGTGTTTGGTATCTTCCTCGCCCTGATAATACAGAATGCCCGTCAGCGTATAGGGCGCCACGCGCTTCACCATGGTTTCGGCCAGCCCCGCCGGGCGAAAACCGCTTTTACGCGAAGCGGGCGGGTTCCAGGGGCAGGGTGCGACAAGCGCGGCCACCTCCGCAGCGCTGATGCCGGGATGCTCCGCCCGCACCTTTTCCACGCTCCGGTTCCACGCCTCCAGCTTTTCGTCGTGGGCGCGCACCTCCGCGTCGCATTCCGCCTCCGATTTGGCGGCGATGCTTGCGGTAAACTCCGTCCACAGCGCCGTGCCCGCGTCGGTGGTGCGCAGAGCGGCTTCATCCAGCCAGCAGGCGACCGAGGTGCCGCCCCAGTAACAGTCGATGATCCCCACCGGCACGCCCAGCTCCGCCCGCAGCCGCGCTGCGAAATGGTACGCAACGGCGCTGACGTCTCCGCAGGTTCCCGGCTGAACCGTTTTCCAGCCGCCGGCCTGTTCCGCGGCCAACAGCGCCGCGTCCGCCACCGCCAGTTTCGGCACGTTATAGTAACGGATCAGCGGATCGTCCGCCGTCGCGGTCAGGCGCGCGCCATCGTCGCTGTCCTTCAGTTCCAGCTCCATATTGCTCTGGCCGCCCGCGAAATAAACGTCTCCGATCAGCACATCGGCAAAGTGCCGCTCAGTCTGTCCGTCCGTAAGCGACAGCGTATACGGGCCGCCCGCAGGCATGGGTGGCAGCGTCACCTCAAAGCGGCCGTTTCGGGCGGCCGCGCAGGCGGTCTGCCCGTTAAGGCGCGCGGAAATTTCCGATCCATCCGGCGCGGCGCCGAAGATCGTTACGGGGCGGTTGCGGCAAAGCACCATCCGGTTGCCAAACACCGCCGCCGGGGAAAAAGCAGGTTCCATCTCTTCCACTCCTTATTGCAAACACATGCCGTTTTCAGCTCCCGGCGTTACAGCCGGGCCATCAGCTCCATGCACATACGGCCGTTATGATACGGGCACTTCCACGGTTCCACAATCGGCTTTTCGCAAACCGTGCCGTCGCCAGCGAGGCTCCAGTACCACTCCGAGCCTTCCCGTGGATCGACCAGACGGGTGGTAATAAACCGCCAGGCTTCCTCCATATCCTTCATCCAGCAGGGGTCGCCCGTTTTTTGCCACAGATTGGCAAGGCCCACCATCGTTTCCGCCTGTACCCACCAGATGCAGGTCGGGTCGTCCTCCCCTTCGGTATTTTCGTTCAGCAGCCGGCCGCCGTGAAACGCCCGGTCGATTACGCCGCGGGCCAGTTCGGTCGTCCAGCCCCGCACCCGCGCGCACGCCTCGGGGGGCAGCGCCGTCTGCGCCGCCAGATCAATCAGCCAGGAGGCTTCGATGTCGTGGCCATAGCTCTGCATATCGAAAATGGAATGCAGATCGTCGTCGAAGAACACTTCCAGCCGGTTCCTCTCCCGATTATACACCTTGTTTTCCACCACCCACAACAGTTTTTGCAGGCTGCTCAGCACCCGCCCGTCGTGCCCGACCCGGTACAGCAGGGTGTACGCCTCCACCAGATGAAGAATCGTATTCATCGTGCGCCGGGCGATCACACCGCGCGCCAGAAGCTTTGGGTTATCACTCAGTTTGGCGTTCTCCAGCGGTTCAAACTCCCGGGAGAAGGCCTCCAGATAGCCGTGCCCATCACGCATCCGGGTTTCGATCAGCGTATACAGCGCCATCGCGCGCTCCAGCGCCTCCCGATCGCCGGAAGCCTCGGCATAGGCCGCCAGCCCGTAAATCGCGAACGCGTGCACGTAGGTGTGCTTCATCGTATCCAGTGGCTGACCGTCGCAGGTGACGGACCAGTACAGGCCCCCCTTGTCCCCATCCACAAAGCGGGGATAAAAATCATACGCCCGGCGCGCATACGCAAGCAGCCGCTCGTCCTGTAGCGCCTGTGCGGCACGGGAAAAAAACCACATTATCCGGCTGTTCAGGATACACCCCTTCGGGGCCGACATATCGGGCTTCAAATCAAACCCCACATACCCGCAGTACCCGCCAAGCCGTTCATCGGCCAGCTTTTCCCAAAACGGGATCAACTTCTGCCGCAAATGCCCGCGTGCTTCCGCTTTCAAATCCATGTCCATCGCATTCCTCTCCGATCGGCAACCGTTCGCCGATATTCTGTTTTTTCCTATTGTACACCGGGCGCAGATGGGCGGATTATCCTTTCGTCGCCAGAATTACGGGCAGGCCTGAAAATTGCTCAAAAAAGAAAAAAGGCAGAACAAAAAGCCGGCACCAGTGTATAATGATACGGAATATCGCCCGGCTGCGCATACCGCGCTGCGGGGCCTGTATGCAGAACCGGGAAGGGAGCCATGACATGGAACAGGAAAACCTGTCGATGCTTTGCGATTTTTACGAATTCACCATGGGCAACGGATACCTGAAAAGCGGAATGCGGGATAAAATCGCCTATTTTGACGTATTCTTCCGCAACGTGCCGGACGACGGCGGCTTTGTGATCGCCGCCGGGCTGGAGCAGGCGATCCGCTATTTACAGGACCTGCATTTTACCCCGGAGGACATTGAGTATCTCCGTTCCAAAGAGGTTTTTGACAATACCTATCTGTCGTACCTGCGCGACTTCCGCTTTACGGGGGATGTGTACGCCGTTCCGGAGGGCACCTGCGTGTTCCCCAACGAGCCGATTTTCACGGTGCGCGCGCCCATCGCGGAGGCGCAGTTGCTGGAAACGTTCATCCTGCTTACGCTCAACCATCAGTCCCTGATCGCCACTAAAGCCAACCGCGTGGTGCGCGCCGCGCAGGGCCGCCCGGTGCTGGAGTTCGGCTCCCGCCGGGCGCAGGGCGCGGACGGCGCGGTCAAGGGTGCGCGGGCCGCGTTCATCGGCGGCTGCAAGGGCACGGCCTGCGCCCTGACCGACGAGCTGTACGGCGTGCCCGCAGGCGGCACCATGGCGCATTCCTGGGTGCAGGCGTTCGATACGGAGTATGAAGCCTTTCGGGCCTACTGCGAGCTGTACCCCAAGAACGCCATTTTGCTGGTGGACACCTACAATGTGTTAAAAAGCGGCATCCCCAACGCGATTCGCGCCTTCCGGGAGGTACTGCTGCCCCGGGGGATTTCCTCCTTCGGCATCCGCATCGATTCCGGCGATATCGCCTACCTTACCAAAAAGGCGCGCCGGATGCTGGACGACGCGGGGCTGCCAGGCTGCAAAATCGTGATTTCCAACTCGCTGGACGAGTACCTGATCGCGGACCTGATCCGGCAGGGCGCATGCATCGACACCTTCGGCGTGGGCGAGCGGATGATTACCTCCAAAAGCTCCGCCGTGCTGGACGGGGTCTACAAGCTGGTTGCCGTCGAGGGCCCGGGCGGCGTGATCCAGCCGAAAATCAAGATCAGCGAAGATACCGCGAAGATCACCAACCCCCATTTCAAGAAATTCTACCGTTTTTACGACCGGGACAGCGGCAAAGCCATGGCGGATCTGCTGTGCCTGCGTGACGAAACCGTAGATGACACCAAGCCCTACGCCCTTTTTGACCCCGTCGCCACCTGGAAAACCAAAACACTTACCAACTTTACCGCCCGCGAGCTGCAGTTGCCCATCTTCCGCGCCGGACGGCTGGTATACGAAACCCCCTCCATCGAGGCAATCCAGAGCTATTGCCAGGCACAGGTGGACACGCTGTGGGACGAAGTGAAACGCTTTGAAAACCCGCACAACTATTATGTGGACCTTTCGGAAGCGTTATGGACGCTGAAACGCGACCTATGCGCGCGCGGAAGCGCGCAGGGCTGAGTCTTTTCCGGCTGCCTGCAACTCATTTTGCCCGGATTCCCGGGTCTGAAAAAGGATGACTTTCGTTTTGAATAGCCTTCGGCTTCCCCTGCGGCGCGCGGCGGATTTTTCGCGCCG
>JAEWYP010000060.1 GCA_023395615.1 Bacillota bacterium | reverse complement strand
CCTGAAGATTTTCTGGTGTTCGGCTGTGAGACGCGCGGCTTGCCGGAAAGCCTGCTTTCCAAAGCATATGACCGTTGCGTACGCATTCCGATGGTGGAGGGCGCGCGCAGCCTGAACCTTAGCAATTCGGTGGCGATTGTGGCGTACGAGGCTTTACGCCAGCAAAGCTTTCCCCATATGAAACAAGCCGGCGCGTTGACCGGACGCGACGACGCGAGCGAGCCGTGGATGGACTATGTTTAAGCGGCTGATCAAAGAAACTGCATTTCAGGGGCGTTTGGTTTTCTGCTGCGAAGCCGACGGTACCATACAGGATAAACATCGATCTATTTTGAAATTACAGGAGGGGAAGGCATGAAACGACGCCGTGAACCCCCGCAGGATACCGCACCATACGAGCCTGAGAAGGGTCGATATGGCGGCCCGGAGGATGACCAGCCTGATTATGGAGAGGATCCGGAGACCGAGGAATTGGAAGACACTCACCGTTTTCATATTGCGATGGGGGTCTTCAACCTGATCAGCATTTTAGCGGGTCTGGCGGTGATTCTGGTACTGGTCGCGATTCTGGTAAGCCTTGTCACCTGGCTCCAGAGCGATATTACCCAGTCGATGGCCCTGCTGACGTCGAATATAAAATAAACGGGGGGACAGCCATGCACACTTCCTGGGCGCAACTTTCGCAGGATATTTCAGCGTGCACGGGATGCCCGCTGTGCGAGGGATGCAGCCAGAAGGTGCCCGGTCAGGGCGACCCGAATGCACCGCTGATGTTGATTGGCGAGGGACCCGGTGAGCAGGAAGACAGACAAGGGCTTGTTTTTGTCGGCCCTGCGGGTCAGTTGCTTACCAAAATGCTGGCGGCGATTCAGTTGCCCCGGGAGCGCGTTTATATCTGCAATATTGTGAAATGCAGACCACCGCAAAATCGCACCCCATTACCGGAGGAAATTGAAGCGTGTCGGTTACACCTGCTGGCCCAATGGGCGCTTGTTAAGCCGCGCGTGGTGCTTTTGCTGGGTTCTACGGCGGTGCGCGGCGTACTGGGGGAGAGCTACCGTATCACACGTTGCCGGGGGCAATGGTATGAGCGGGGAGGCGTCCCCGTGCTGGCAACCTATCATCCGTCGGCGTTGCTGAGGGATACGGCCAAGAAACGGGAAGCATGGGAAGATTTAAAAACGGTACGTGACAAGCTGTTCGAACTCGGCGTTTATCCCGATCTGTTGAAGGGAGCGCCGTAATGGAACAATTACAAACCCTTTTTCAGGAATGCGAAGCTGCCTACCGCTCACAATGGGGGGAGAAGGCTTCCACACTGGTCTTTGGAGACGGAAGGGCGAACAGTCCCCAGCTGATGCTGGTGGGTGAAGCGCCTGGAGAGCAGGAAGCGCTTCAACGAAAGCCGTTTGTCGGCAAAGCCGGGAAAAATTTGAATGAGTTTTTGGCGGCAATCGGCTTGCCCCGGGAGGAACTGTACATTACCAATGTCGTTAAACTCCGACCTTCGCGGATCAGTGCGGCAGGTCGGATTGTGAACCGTCCGCCTTCGCGGGAGGAAATCGCGTTTTTTCGCCCCTGGTTATACCGGGAGGTGAGCGCCGTTCATCCTCACGCGCTGGTTACACTGGGGAACGTGGCGCTGAACGCGTTTTTACCGAACGGATCTACGATTGGCGCCTGTCACGGGCGCTGGCAAAAGATCAGGGTGGAGTATCCGGAAGGCGGCGCGCAAGAACAACCGTTGTTCGCGCTCTACCATCCCGCTTCGGTCATCTACAACCGGGCGCTTGCGGCGACCTACCAAACTGATTTGGCGACGCTTCGGGATACGCTTGCTGAGTTTGACAGCTGAACGGACAGTTGAACGGGAATATTGCGGATTTCATTCACGATGACGGGACAAGAACCGTACCGTATGGTAGCATAGGCTACACGATAGGAGGGATAGGGAATGATTGATTTTCTATCGGCCAACCTGGCAATCGTCATCTGTTTTATTATTGGCGTTGCGCTGCTGGTTGCAGAAGTTTTTATGCCCGGCTTTGGCGTGGCGGGAATTACCGGTATCCTGTTGGAAATTGCCTGTATAGTGCTTACTTACCTGCGTTATGGTGGGCTGGCCGCCCTGGGTGTAACCATCGTGGTGTTAGCGGTTACCGGTATATCCATATCGGTTTCGCTTCGATCCGCAACCAAAGGCCGACTTTCCAAGTCGGCAATCATACTGAACGCCAGTGAAACGGCTGCTGACGGATACAGCGCAACCACAGATATGGATGTCTTTCTCGGCAAGGAAGGCGAAACGGTTACCATTCTCAGACCGACGGGCATGGCCGAATTTGACGGCGTAAAGCTGAATGTTGTGGCAGATGGGGAATATATCCCCAAAGGAACCCCCGTGAAAGTACAGCGCGTGGAGGGCGCAAGGGTTGTTGTGCGCCGTATGGACGCGTAACCCCCCCGGCTGCTGCTGATTGTAATTGAATAAGGAGGAAAACCCATGTTCTACTCTCTTCTTGGCGCTTCGTACTCCGTCTCTGCCATCGGGCAACCGGAGGTATCCTCCATCATCTGGATCGCGCTTGCCATTTTAGCAGCGTTGGCGCTAATTACCGTATTTCTGCGGTTCGTTCCGGTGGGGCTCTGGATCACTTCGCTGGCTGCCGGCGTGCATGTGAGCATCAGCTCGCTGATCGGTATGCGCCTGCGCCGTATCCAGCCCAAGCGGCTGGTGGATCCGCTGATTAAAGCGCGCAAAGCCGGGTTGGATGTGACGCTTACCAAACTGGAAACGCATTACCTTGCGGGCGGCAATGTGGATCGGGTGATCAACGCCCTGATTGCCGCGCAACGCTCCAATATTGAAATGCCTTTTGAAAAGGCGAGCGCGATTGATCTGGCCGGTCGCGATGTGCTGCAGGCCGTACAGATGAGCGTTACCCCGAAAGTGATTGAGACGCCTGTTGTGGCAGCCATCGCGAAAGACGGCATTGAGCTGCGCGCCAAGGCGCGCGTTACGGTGCGAACCAACATTGAACGGTTGGTGGGCGGCGCCGGCGAGGAAACGATTATCGCCCGTGTCGGCGAAGGTATCGTGACGACCGTCGGTTCGTCTGCAAACCACAAACAGGTGCTGGAAAATCCGGATCTGATCAGCCAGACAGTGTTGAATAAGGGTTTGGATGCCGGTACCGCATACGAAATTTTGAGTATTGATATTGCGGATGTGGATGTGGGCCGCAACGTGGGCGCACAGTTGCAGATGGATCAGGCTGAGGCGGACCGGCACATCGCGCAGGCACGCGCCGAAGAGCGCCGCGCCATGGCCGTTGCGCACGAGCAGGAGATGAAAGCCGCCGTGCAGGAGATGCGCGCGCGTGTGGTGGAAGCCGAAGCCGAAGTGCCTAAGGCGCTCGCGGAAGCGCTTCGCGAAGGTAAACTGGGCGTGATGGATTACTATCAAATGAAGAATGTGATGGCTGATACCGATATGCGCGAGGGAATCGCAAAGGCTGCCACGCCTCCCGCGCCACCGCTGGAAACCGGTAAGCCGAAGAAGTAACGGCTTGAGTCTTACCGCGGATGCAGGGCGATCAAAACCGGAAACGAGGTGGGTACGTTGGATGCGCTGTTTATCCTGCTGGTGATATACTTCGTGTTTTACCTGCTGGTAAAGCGCGTAAAACGCGCTGCGAACACAGGGCAGGATCACACACCCGGAGCGGTTCGCAACCGACAGGCCGATACCCGCAAACACAGCCCGACCAGCCCAAAACCGGATGCAATGAACCGCCCGGCAATTTCCCGCACGGGTCAGCCGGGAATGTCGTACGCGCCGATACAGCCTATGGTGCAGGTTAACCAAACACTTTATGATTATAAAGGTAGTTTGAGCGCAACAAGCACCGAGGGCACCACTTCCGAAGAAGGTAATGCGTCCGGCGAGGGAAGCGGAACGACGGAAGGCGGCGAGGTGTTCACCACGGATGTGCTGCAGGAGGCGGAAAAGCCGGAAATATGGGAGAAACGTAAAGTTCTTCCACAGGACTGGGCAGGCGACGAGCTGGTACAGGCGGTCGTGATGAAAGAAATTTTCGATAAACCTCGCAAATGGAGATATTGACATGGATGACCTGAGAGTTCTGGTGGCGGACGACGAGGAAATCATGCGCGGAATCATGCGTAAGATAATCCAGAAGGTGGACGGGTTCACGGTTGTCGGCGAAGCTGAAGATGGCGAAGATGCCCTTGCGAAAGTGGAAAGCCTGAAACCGGACGTAGTGTTTTTGGATGTGGAAATGCCAAAAATTAACGGGATTGACTGCGCTCGCTCCATACAGGACATGAACCCCTTTATTACCGTCATCTTCGCTACAGCCTATGATGGCTATATGAGCGATGCGTTTGAGGTGTATGCGTTTGATTATCTGGTGAAACCCTTCAAAATGGAGCGGGTGATCCAGACACTGGAGCGCATCCGTGATCGCCAATCCAAGCGCGAAGAGCCGGAAAAGGAAGCGCCCAAGGCGATCAATGCGGACCGAAAGCCGATCAGCGGCAGGCTGATGCTACGCCACCGAGAAGGCGTCAGCTTCGTGGACTTGAACGATATTTTGCTGATCCAGCGTGAGGAGCGTACGACGGTACTGTATACCAAGGGGGATGGGCGATTCGTTACGGGTGATGCCCTCGGCGAAATGGAAGAACGTCTGCCTAAAGATGTGTTCTTTCGCTGCCATAAGAGCTATATCGTGAATTTGAACCATATCAAGGACATCACCCCATATGGCCGATGGACCTATGTGGTGCGGCTGGACGATACCAAGCACGACGCGCTGATTACGCATGATAAGTACGAAGAACTGGAACAAATTTTCCGGTGACCATAACTGAAACCCCGTCGGATTCGACGGGGTTTCAGTTATGGAGCAGAGAAAGTTGCGAATGTAAAGCGTTGTGGTGAACGCCCTGTAACGAGTCGTCAGGATGAGTGCAAGCTTTTTAGAGGCTGGCGAATGATACAGTTTAATTGTGCGTCAGGATTGCTATTTGCTTATGGAAGGCAGATTATTCCAAGGCGCTTAACAGCACACGTTCCACGATTTTTTTCGTGCATGCGCCTTCGTGCACTTTTTTACCCTCCACATAAAAAGTGGGAACAAACCAGTAATCGTAACGATCGGCAATCTCCGGGTGCACATGCTCGTCGATCCGCTCAATGGATAAACCAGCCAGTTCCGGGTGCTCTTTCAGCACTTCGGAAACCCAACGTTCCGCCGCAGCACAATATGGACAACCGACAAAGTGAAATAACTGAACTCTCTTCATTCCTTTTCCTCCGGAATATCAGATTGCAGTGAAATAGTAAACAGGGGAAGATAGCGAAGGACCCCTTCGATCCGCACGCTGTGGAACAGCGTGATGTCCGTTACCGAAAATGATAAAGGGGCAGGTCGCTCCATTACGATCCCTTCCGGGATCACTGCCTTTCGGGCCAGCGTAATGTGCGGGGTGAAGGGCGTGGGGTCAAATAATTCGCCGGCCTGTTCCAGTTTCTGGCGAAGTGTGCTCGCAAGGGTATTCAGCTCCGTGGAGGGAGCAATGGCCGCGTACAGGATCGCGTTTCGCGGCAGACCGAACGTACCGGTTCCGGCAAGGCGAACGGAGAAGGGAGAAATCATCGCTACCGCATCAGCCATCAGAGAATGCAGAGCGGGAAGGATCTCTTCGGCACGTTCTCCTAAAAAGGCGAGTGTGAGGTGATAAAGTTCCGGCGGCGCATATCGGCCGGGGACTCTGCTGCGCATCTCCTCCGTAAAGCGAGCCAGTTCCGCACGGACCGTATCGCTGGGCGATATGCCGATAAAAAGTCGCAACCGAACCGCCTCCTTTTATGTAAACGCCAAGAACGGAACTGAAACCGATACGGTTTCCTAAAACGGAATATTACCGCTCGTCCATCAGAAGCGTGGTTGCAAAGGCAACAGCTGCATACCCGGCAATCTGAACCTCCACAGGTTCCCCTTCCGACAGGCGGACACGCACTTCCATACTGCCTGGTCTGTGAATGGCTTCTCCCTGAACGGCAGTGAATACCAACCGGTCGCCTTGCGGGGAGAATATCCGGTAATGCGCCAGATATGCCCCCAGCGGTCCGTTCGCGTTGCCGGTTACGGGGTCCTCGGCAATGCCGATAGCAGGCGCGAACATCCGCCCATGCACGGCGGCTTCTTCGCCGGGATGCAGCGTAAACAGGTAATATCCGTTGCAGCCAATTCTGGCGCTCAGCGCGGACAGGCGCTCCAAATCCGGGCGTAATTGTTGAAGCAGCGCGGGTTCGCGGAGCGCGACCATCACTTTGCTGTGCCCGGTGGAAACCACTTGCACAGGGCAATCGGCGCGCAAATCCGCAGGGGTGATACCCAATGCGGAACACAATTCCGAAATGTCGCTGCTTTCCAGCACAGAGCCAAACACGACTGCCCCCTGGGTCATCACCATTTGATAATCGTCGCCGTCGTGTACGATATCCACCGGTAGAATGCCCGCACCCGTCTTTTGGAGAACGCGTACATTGCCAAGACGCTTTTCAAGAGCGCGCACATAATGTGCCGCTATGGTGGCGTGTCCGCAAATGGGCACCTCGGTCGAAGGAGTGAAGAAACGAACCCATACATCATGCGTGGCATCCAGAGGAGATAAAAGGAACGCGGTCTCGGAGTTGTTCAGTTCCCGGGCAATCTGCTGCATCTCTTCAGGCGTCAGACCGTCCGCATTCGCTACAACCCCCGCTGGATTCCCCAACAGCTTTGTTTTGGTGAAACTGTCCACCTGATATAAACGGTATGCGCGCATGGAATCGCCTTCCTTCCAACCTGCTGGTTTTCCCTGTTATTCTATCACAAAAGGGAGATTGACGAGCAGAACCGCAAAAAGAAAACGCCCCGAAAGGCGTTTTCTTCGTACAGAAGTTTACCGTACAACCCCTTTCATGGCATCGCCGCGTTCCCGACGTGCGATGGCCGCGAAAGAACGGTTAATCACGTAATAAATCAGTGCGACGACCAGATAGAGCACGATAATATCTTCAGCAGTGACGATGGTGCGGTGCGCGGCGACAATCTTGCTGGTAAAGGACAGCTCGTAGGTGCCGACCACCGCGCAGAAGGACGTATCCTTGATCGTTGTGACAAATTGAGAAATTAACGGGGAGCGGATGCGCCGCATGGCCTGCGGAATTATGATATGCCACATGGTTTGCATGGTGCTGAAACCCTGCGAGGTGGCCGCTTCCCATTGGCCTTTGTCGATCGAGTTGAGGCCGCCGCGTACAATTTCCGCGACAATGGCGGAGGTAAAAACGGTAAGCGCTGCAATACCGCTTTCCAAGGGGGGCAACCGGGTCATAAACCGCATGGCGATAATAAAAAGCAACAGGGGGATATTGCGGACAATCTCAATATACACAGTCGCGACGGTACGCAGTATTTTATCCTTACGGTTGCGCATCAGGCCCAGAATGGTGCCGAAAATCAGGCTGAACGTAATGGAAACCGCAGCGATATACAGCGTGTTGAGCAATCCCTGGCCCAGAAACAGCAGGATTTTCGGGGTGAATACGACGGAAAAGGCGTTCGCCCAACGATCAAACATTGCGGACGCTCCTTTTCTCCATATGACGGGCAAGTAAGGAGATGGGCAGGCAAATCATCAGATACAGCACGCCCGTCATCACGAATGTGGGGCCGTAGATCAGATTGCTGCCACTCCAACTGTCTGCGCAGTACATCAGCTCCCCACCCGCGATCACCGCGAGTACGGAGGAGTTTTTAATCAGGTTCACAGCCTGATTGGTCATGGGGGGAAGACCGATCTTGATGGCCTGCGGTAAAATGACATGCCACATGGATTGCAGATAAGTAAAGCCCTGACTGTGCGCCGCTTCCAGCTGGCCGGTCGGAACGGCTTTGATTGCGCTGTGTACAATATCCGCCGCGTACGCGCCGGTGTAAAGGGCAAGCCCCATCACGCCGATCACAATCACGCTGAGGCGTATACCCAGCTTTGGTAATACGTTATAGTAGATGAAAACCTGAATCACCAGCGGTGTGTTTTGGAAAAAGGACATGTAACCACGGCACAGCGCGAGCACAACTTTATGTTTACCGCAAAGCAGGATACCCACTACCAGACCGATGATCAGGGTGAAAATCAGCCCGAGCAGTGAGATATACAGAGTTCGCAGAAAACCGCTCGCAAAAAAGGACCAGTCGGAAAACCACGCTTCCCAGTTGTGTAACGAAAACGGCCCGGACACGCTTTCACATCCCTGTGCAAGAATGGGAGCGGGGGCCTTGGAAAGCCTCCGCTCCGCATACTGCGTAATGAGTGATTACGGAGCGACCGTCGCGGTCGCTTCGGGGGTCGCGGTGGCATTGGCAAGCTCTTCCGCCTGCTGCCACAGCGAAACGCTAAACTCGTCTACCTTGGCCCAATCCACGGCGGGCAGCGTCCACTTGGACACCATGGCGTCCAGAGAACCGTCGTTCCGCATGGAGGCGATGGTATCGTCCACAACGCTCAACAGCCCGGTGTTGCCCTTTTTCACGGCGACGCCGTAGGGCTGCGCGGAGAAGGTATCCGGAAGCAGTACGGTCGTGTCGTCCACATAACCGTTCAGGATGGACTTGTCTACGGAGAAGCAGTCGATACGGCCGCTGCTCAGCGCCGCTTTAATATCGGGATAGGTGGGGAACTCGGAGAAGTTCACGGTGATCCCCGCATCGGTCGCGGCAGCCTGCAACGCATCTTTGGTGGTGGCGGACTGGGCAACGCCAATCGTTTTTCCGGCCAAATCGGCGAAGCTTGCAATGCCGCTGTCTTTCATCACCAGCAGACCGATCGCATCAATAAAGTAGGGCTTGGAAAAATCATACTGCAAAATCCGGTCCGGTTTGATGGTGAAGGTCGCGATGACCATATCCAACTCCCCGGTATCCAGCAGCGGGCCGCGGGTTTTGGCGGTAACGGCGGTAAATTCCACGGCGTTGGGATCGCCCAGAATCACTTCGGCCAGCTTGTGCGCAAGGTCGATTTCGAGGCCCTCGAACTCGCCGCCCAGGTCCTGATAACCGAAGTTAGGTACGTCGGCCTTTACGCCAACCAGCAGCTTACCGCGTGCTTTCACGGCGGCAACGTCGGCCGAATCCTCAGCCAGTGCGGGAATCAATGCAACCAGCGCCAGCGCGAGAACCAGGGCGAAACTCAGCAGCTTTTTCATGCGTTTCCATCCTCCCGTTTTTAGTGTAATATTTTCCCCAGGAACGTTGTGGTGCGCTCGTTCCGGGGATGATGAAACACCTGGTCGGGTGTGCCATCCTCAAGGATGATGCCGCCGTCCAGAAACAGAATTCGGTCGGCGATATGTTCGGCAAACTTCATCTCGTGGGTTACAAACAGCATCGTAATTTCAGTTTCTTTAGCGACGCGCTCCATAATATCCAGCACTTCCTGAATCATTTCCGGGTCCAGAGCGGAAGTGGGTTCGTCAAACAGCATAATTTTTGGCCGCATGGTTAGGGCACGGGCAATGGCTACGCGTTGTTGCTGCCCGCCTGAAAGCTGGCTGGGGTAAGCGTCCGCCTTGTCGGCAATATTCACTTCCCGCAGGTTCTTCATGGCCCGTTCGCGCACTTCGGATTTGCTTTCGTGCTTTAACACCATCGGCGCAAGGGTTAAGTTTTCCAAAACGGTCTTGTGCGGGTACAGGTTGAAGTTTTGAAAAACCATCCCGATGTCCTGCCGGGCCTGACAGAGCATGCGGTTGGTCATGCTGGAAATGGAAACGCCGTCGATAAATACATCGCCGCGCTTGGGACGTTCAAACATGTTGATCGTTCGCAGCAGCGTGCTTTTCCCGCTCCCGCTGGGGCCGATTATGACCGTTTTGGAGCCGGACGCGATTTCCAGGCTGATTCCC
The DNA here is from genome assembly GCA_023395615.1 of Bacillota bacterium. Taxonomy (GTDB): domain Bacteria; phylum Bacillota; class Clostridia; order Christensenellales; family Aristaeellaceae; genus CAXXOK01. The sequence continues at coordinate 10,557 of JAEWYP010000060.1, read as the reverse complement.
TTCAAAACGTCCAACGGACCGAAACTGATATGAACATCGTCAAAAACGATCAAGGCATATCCTCCCATCCGATCATGAGAACAGCACGACGAATGTGGATGCACCATCGCACCGCACAACGCATCGCGCTGTATCCTGTTTTTATTGTAGGGCAAGGAATGAATAATGTCAATCTGAGAGCTTCAAAATACAGGACAAATACAGTGACGGTAAGCGAGAACTGCAAAGAGACGGAAGCAATTATTCATTTAGTACAAAATAAAAACAAGCAATCCTTCGTAAACCTGTCAGTAAAATGGCAGGTTTATATGATATAATTCGAATAACGGATGGGGGGGAACGCAGTGAAAAATGAGCGGTTGTTTCAAATGCTGTACCTGCTGCTGGAGAAAGGCGCAACGACCGCGCCGGAAATATCGCGTTCTCTGGGCGTATCGGTACGGACGGTGTACCGGGACGTGGAAGCGCTATCCATGGCGGGGGTGCCGATATACGCCAGTCAGGGGAAAGGCGGCGGAATCTCGCTGATGCCCGGATATTCGCTGGATAAGGCGCTGTTATCCGACGAAGAACAGAACCAGCTTCTCTTCGCGCTGCAAAGCCTGCGCGCGGTGGATCGCCCGGCCGAGGGGCTGCTGAATAAGCTGGGCGGCGTGTTCCAGAAACAGAATATGAACTGGATCGAGGTAGATTTTTCCCGCTGGGGTTACGGCGGTCCGGATACGCGGCGTTTTGACACGATTAAGAACGCCATTCTGGGGAAGCGGATTCTGGAAATTCTGTACTGTAACACATCCGGAGAAACGACCCGGCGGCGGATTAAACCCTTCAAGCTGATCTTTAAGGATAAAAACTGGTACCTGCAGGCGTGGTGCATCCGTGCGGATGATTATCGGTTGTTTAAACTGAGCCGCATTATGGAACTGACTTTATCCGGAGATTTATTTACCGAAGACTTCCCGGACGCGCCTCCAGCAGAGATTATGATGCCGGCGATGACTGCGTATCAACCGACGACGCTTGCCTTTTCTACTGCAATCGCTTATCGCGTGTATGACGAGTTCGATCAGGCGGGCATCAGCAAGCAGGCGGACGGTACTCTGCTGGTTCGCACGGCGATGCCGATGGATGACTGGGTTTTCAGCTATCTGATCACGTTTGGAAATACGCTGACCGTGCTGGGACCTGCTGAACTGCGGGATAAACTGGCTGAGTATACACATAAAATTGCTGAACATTACAGAACATGACAGGCAGTTGACAGGTTCTATAAAGTATGATGAACGTGTAAATGGGAGTAACCCATTGAGAAATTGGAAGGAGGCTTACCCATGACAGAGGAAAAGTATTGCCAGAGCTGCGGGATGCCAATGGGGCAGGGCGATGAACTGTACGGAACCGAGAAAGACGGGAGTAAAAGCGCGGACTACTGCAAGTACTGCTACCAGAACGGGGCGTATACGTTTAAAGGGACGATGCAGCAGATGATCGACTTTTGCGTGAAGCCGATGCTGGACGAGAACCCGAAGATGACGGAAGCCGAAGCGCGGGAAATGATGAACAAGTACTTCCCGATGCTGAAACGCTGGCAGAAAGCATAACCATCGTTATGTCAGGGCTGCGGCACAACTGCGGCCCTGACATAACGGGGGCACGAACGGAGGGGGATACGGTGAACTGGAATGAGCTTTATCCGAAGGCTACGATGCCGGAAATGGCGCAGATCAATGAATACGTGCAGATACCCTTTTGGCGGGAACTGTGCGGCTGGCTGGAAAACCGCTATACGGTTGCGCCCAGAATTGAACACAGCACCTGTGCCTGTGCACCCGGATGGAATGTAAAGTACCGCAAATCCTCCCGTGCGCTATGCACCCTGTACCCGCACGATGGGTACTTTGTCTGCATGGTTTCGATCGGAGCGGCGGAGGCGCCGCAGGCGGAGCTGCTGCTGCCTACCTGTACCCAACAGGTACGTGAACTGTATCAGCAGGTAACGCCTCTGTGCGGCGCGCGCTGGCTGATGATCGAGGTGCGGTCACAGGATACCCTGCGGGATGTGCAGAGGTTGATTGATCTGCGGGTGAAACCTGCCAAGCCCCGCAAACCGCAGAACGGAAAGGAATAAGGATGGAAACAACAGCGGACCTGATCCACGGATTGCGAAACTGTGACAACAAACTGGCTTATGCCTGCCTGCAAGAGCTGCTGAAACGCAGTGAACAGAGCAACGAGGTCTATGCCTTTTTTGACGATCTGATGAATTTGACGCGCGTTGAGCATTCCTACCAGCGTACGCGCGGGATGCTTCTGCTTGCGGCGAACGCGCGCTGGGACCGGGACAATCTGCTGGATGAAAACATTGACGAGCTGCTTGAACGCCTGCCGCAAGTAAAGCCGATTGAGGCCCGGCAATGGATTCGCGCCGCCGGGCAGATCGCGGCGGCAAAGCCGGACCTGTCGGAAGACATCGCTCAGGCGTTAGGCTCGCTGAATACTTTCCGCTACCCGGGTACCATGCAGAAATTGATCCGCGAAGACATTGCCGACGCGCTGGAAATAGCGCGGAGCAACCGGTAGCGATACGATCCGACCGCCAGGCAGTTGAGAAAGGGATTGATTCATCGCTTACCTGGGGTTGATCCTGCTGAATGCGGCGGCAAGGGTATCCGGAATGTGAGGATCCATCGCATATCAAGTCATCTAAAATAGAACAGAATGAAAATATCATGTTCGAGTGGGATGGAGACCCGACCGAAAAGGGCGGGTTTTCCATCCTTTCTGATTCTAAAAAAGGAGTCGTTGGCATACATGCAGAAATGGTAAAATATAGATTTCATATTTGCATCGAATTTCATACGCACTTTCGGTTCGGGAGGCGTCTGTAAGGGTATGATACAGGTGGAAGCCGAAGCAGGACAAGGGCTTCCGGGGATAACCGCCTACCGTCGTCCGCACTGGTTACAGCGCAGGAAAGAAGAAAGGGATAAATCATGAAAAGAATCGCGTTTTTTGATACCAAACCGTATGATCGGGAATGGTTTGATAAAGCAAATCAACATTATGAAATACAATATCTGGAGAGCAAACTGACCCCGGAGACCGTGCAACTGGCGGCGGGAGCAGACGCCGTATGTGCGTTCGTGAACGATACCGTGAACGCTGAGGTCATCAATAAATTGTACGCGATGGGTATCCGGGTGATTGCCATGCGCAGCGCCGGGTACAGCAATGTGGATTTCAAAGCGGCCTTCGGTAAAATCAATGTGGTGCGTGTGCCGGCTTACTCGCCGCATGCCGTGGCGGAGCATGCTATGGGCTTACTTTTGACGGTGAACCGGAAACTGCATCGCGCCTATAACCGCACGCGGGATTTTAACTTCAGCATCGTAGGGCTGACTGGGGTTGACCTGTATGGGAAAACCGTCGGCGTGATCGGAACCGGAAAAATCGGACGCGCGTTTATCGACATTTGCAGGGGCTTCGGGATGAATGTGATCGCATACGACGCTTTCCCCGCCAAGGATTCCGATATCCGTTATGTCACGCTTGATGAGTTGTTTGCGCAAAGCGATGTCATTTCGCTGCACTGTCCGCTGACGGAACAGACCCGGCACCTTTTAAACGCGGAAGCCTTTTCGAAGATGAAGAACGGTGTGTTTATCGTAAACACTTCCCGGGGTGCGCTGATTGATACGGAAGCATTGCTGAACGCGCTGAATAGCGGCAAGGTACGCGGCGCGGGGTTGGATGTATACGAAGAAGAAGCGGAGCTGTTTTTTGAAGACAACTCGGGCAATATCATCCGCGACGATGTGCTGGCCCTGCTGGTATCGCGTCCCAATGTAGTGCTTACTTCCCATCAGGCATTTTTGACGGAGGAAGCCCTGCAAAATATCGCGCAGGCGACGCTGGATAATCTGGATGAGTTCTTTGAGGGGAAAAACCTGACCAATGAGGTGTGTTACCAGTGCGAGTTGGGAAAGGTGGTGGAAAACTGCCGCAAGAACCGTAGACAGCGCTGCTTCTGACCTGCGCCCGTTATATTCTACAAGTTTTGAACCAATCTACAAAGGCAGGAAGGTGGACGTATGGAGGTTACAGTTCGGAAAAATTGGATGAAAATCGGTATTCTGATCAGTTTTCTTGGCATGATTGCGGTGAACGCTTTGGCAAACATATTACCGATTAACGGGATGAATACGGGCGTGATTTCCGCCCGGCATGACTCGCTCTTTACCCCCGCCGCTTATGCTTTCAGTATTTGGGGTATCATCTACCTGATGCTGGCTGTATATGTGGTGTTCCAGCTGCTTCCCGTCAGGGGCGAAACCGACCCGGCCCGGCAGGAGATGGTGGAAGAGGTCGGGAAGTGGTTTATCATCTCCTCGGTGTTGAATATGTCATGGATTTTCGCCTGGCATTATGAGCAGCTGCTCCTCTCGGTACTGATCATGCTGTTGCTGCTGCTCAGCCTGATCCGGATTGGCTGGGTACTCCGGCAACCGCACTGTTCCCCTAAGGAGGAACTGGCACTGCGCATACCGTTCGGCCTGTACTTTGGCTGGATTACCGTAGCTACGATTGCCAACATTACCGCCTGGCTGGCGGGCAGTGGATGGAATGGTTTCGGCCTCTCGCCCAGCGTATGGATGGTCGCAGTGTTGCTGGTGGGCTTAGCGATCGCCTGTGTTACGATGTACCGGATCCGCAGCGTAGCGTATGGAATGTCGGTATTGTGGGCCTATACGGCAATACTGGTAAGGCACCTGTCCGCAAGCGGCTTTGGCGGCCAGTACAGGCTGATTATTGTGACGACGATCATTTCGATGGCTTCTCTTCTGGCGATGCTGGTGGTGACGGCCGTGCATATGCGCAAAGTTTCGGCGTGTGATATCAAACCCTGAAAGCGGAGGGAGTGATGAACCCCCGCCGATTGACCCGTAAGCGCAGAACCATGTAAGAAAAAAAGACCCGACGTCGTCGGGTCTTTTTGATGAACATTGCGGGGGGTTAATATCCGTTCATGCTTGTGACCTGCCAGTTCGAGAACAGGGTGGTCAGCGCGGCCTCATCCTCCGGCGTAAAGCTCAGGTACAGGGTGGGGTAGTCTGTCGAGAGGCGGTTGCTGCTGTCGTAATCGCTCCAGCTCAATCCAACGAACATGCCAGAGCAATCATCAGTAGGTGTGCCACGCGCCAGAATTTCCGATGCCGCCTGGGCAAACTCGTTCGATTTGAGGTTATACTGGTCGTCCTTATTGCGATAAGCACTCAGGTAAACGTTGGAGTTCAGATATGCAGGCTTGCCGGAATCTACCTTCACGTTGAAACAATCCATCATAATCGACAGGCTGTCACTCTCCAATACCAGCGGGGAGAGCATGTGCTTAACCGACTCCTGCAGCTTGGTGAGGCTTCCCGTTTTAGCATAGCTGTTGTACATCTGCATCATCAGCGAGACGGTTTTAGGCGTTTCCAGCCGGATCGGAACCTGCATACTGTAGCGGTCGTTACCGATATAACCGGTGACGTAGATGTTTTCCGTCTGCTGTGCGTCTCCGCGGGTGACGGAGTAGCCGTAATCGCTGATGACTGTCTTGTGATCCAGATAATAATCGTTCGGTACGACGTTGACTGTCGCCGCTTCGGTCGTATAGGCATTCCAAAGCTGGTTAAGCTCGTCTTTCTTAAACAGGTTGTTTGCGCGCATGTACTGAATGCTGCTTACAGGGGGCAGGGAATGGATAGCCGTCTGGAACTCGGCATTCTCACCGCGCAGTTCGTTCAGCGTGTCCATGCTGGAGAATTCGATGGTGCGGCGGTAGGTGCGGCCATTTTGCATTGTGATGGAGACCGGCTCAATCACCGTATACTGGCTGTAGTTCGAATCCGTATAGGTGTAGTCCTTCTCACGGTTAGCCTTGATCTGGTCTACGGCAGAGGATAGATTTTCGGCGACATACTTTTTCAGGCTGTCGTTGGTGAAATGGATATTTTTCAGCAGCAGGGAAGTATACTCGTTTCCACCCTGCACCGTATCGTGGCCGCGGAAGGAAACCGAGGCGATTTCGGTGGGTTTCGGGGTGTAGACCAGCGCCTCGTTCACCATGCTGTTGATGCAGAAATATCCGCCAACGGCTAGCGCCACGGAAACCAGAAAATACGGCAGAGATTTAAGCACCCTTTTGATACTGTGCAGGGAAATGAACTGGCACAGTACAAACACCAGCAACGCAACGGCAAGCAGGGCGGCGTCAAACATGGAGGTGAAGGGGTTTTTGTTCAGGTTGAGTAACATTAAAACCGTGAAAGAAAGCAGTACCGATACGGCAAGGGACCAGCCCTTGCTGGCGGTTCCGTGATCCGCGGTTTCGCTCGGACGGCGGATAAACAGCCAGGCTGCAAGCACAAGCTCTGCACACATCGGGATCAACGAATACAGGATGTTGTGCATGTTAATGATTTGCGGGATAAATACGTTGCGTGTCTGCATCACAACCAGCCCGGTTGCGATATTGGTGGACGGATCCAGCCAGGTACTCAGGTCCAGCCATCCAATGATGGGAATTTGCAAAATCAGACCGCGCGCAAGAATAAACTGGATAAAGCGCGGCAGGAACAACACAATCCCCGTGGAGGCAAGCGCCATAAAGTAAGTGCCGGAAAGGGCACATCCAATGGCCGCTGCCGCGTAAATCAACATGGAAGCGATGAAATAGAACAGGATACTCATCGGAATGTAAACAGGCACGAAGGGGCATCCGCCGACCAGATATAACCCCAGTGTCAGCAGTACGTTCAGTACGATGGTGCCGCCCATCCAGGTAATGGTTGCCAGCGTGACCGACAGATACAGGTCCATCCGGGAGATGGGCATGCTGTGGTACAGGTCGCTGGAGGAGCGTTTAAACAGGAAGGAGAAACCGTAGAACGCGAAGAGAACCGCAGAGAACGCATAATAAACCAATACCGGCGTTAAGCCAATCGCGCTGGTGGCCGTCTGCAGCCGGGCAGCTCCCAGACAGGCTTGGCCGTTTGTAATCAACGTATACAGAAGTGTCGCAAGCGCCAGCGGAATGCCGACGGTCGCAAGCTTCCGCATCATTTCCCGATACATTTTCATGCCTTGTTTCCTCCTTCGGCGGTATCAAACGCATACCCGAGCGCTTCCATTTCGTAGATGAATACCTCTTCCAGCGTAACAGGGAGGGCTTCCAGCAACAGCGGGTTTTTCGCGGTGAGCAGTGCGCGGCTCTTTTCCTTGTCGCCGCGTACAATCAGCGTGGAAACGCTGCCCTGGCGCGTTTGCGCAAGTACGTTTAACCCTTCGAAAACGCTTTGGTCGTATTCTTCCGCGAAAGCGACCTGCAACTTAAACAGCGAGGTTTTCAGATCGCCGACGTCGCTTTCCAGCACGATACCGCCTTTGTAAAGCAGGGCCAGCTGGTCGCAGGTGTCTTCCAGTTCACGCAGGGAGTGGCTGGTGATGATCACGGTAGCGCCACGGTCGAAAACCTCGGCGTACAGCTTCTGCTTGACAAGCCCGCGCATGACAGGATCCAGACCGTCGAACGTTTCATCGAAGAAAAGATACTCGGCGCAGGAGGAGAGCGCCAGTATGGTTGCCGCCTGACGGCGCATGCCTTTGCTGAAGGTGGATAATGTCCGGTCGGTAGGCAGTCCAAACTCTTTGGATAAGGCCGTAAAGCGTTTGAAATCGAAACTGTCATAGGTGCTTGCGTACAGATCCGCCATACGGCGCATGGAACTTTGCGGAAGCGCCCAGAAATCGTCGGATACGAAAACGAAACGCTTCTTCACCCCGATGTTTTCATAGATATCTTCGTTGTTGAATTTGATTGTACCCGCATCTGGACGATAAACGCCGCTCGCGAGTCTGAGGAAGGTGGATTTTCCCGCGCCGTTTGCGCCGACCAGGCCGTATACGCATCCATCCTGGATATGGCAGCTCAGGTTATCCAACGCGACAACGCCCGAGAACCGTTTGGTCAGGTTGTTGGCAATAATCACAGTTCTACGTCCTTTCCGGATGCGGCTTGCTGCGCATCGTCATTCGCCATGTCATGTGCCTGGCTTGCACCGGGGCTTCTTTCGGCCGAATGCAGTGGTACGGCGTATGCGGATTCCACCGTATCCAGAACCTTTTGTTTGGGAACGCCCGCGATATGCAGCTTCTCACACAACGTGGAAACGTCAGTCAGAAGCGCCTGCATCCCTTCGCTTACCAGGCGGGGAGCATCCCGGCTGATGTATCGCCCACTGCCTGGTACGCCAGTGGTAATGCCGCGGCGTTCTAATTCCGCATAAGCTTTTTGCAGCGTGTTCGGGTTGGCCGACAGTGTTTGGCTGAGGGTTCGCACGCTGGGGAGCTGATCGTTGGGGCGGAGCGCGCCGGAGGCAACGAGCTGCTCCACCTGTTCGATGATCTGCTCATAAATAGGTTGCCTTCCAAAACGATCGATCTGAAACATGGGCAATATCCTTTCTTGAACGTACCATGTGTTATAGTACGCTTAAATTATAAATCATTTTTGCATCTTGTCAAGGGTTTTTTAACTGTTTACAATGAAAACATGAAATGAAAAAACCTGCGATCAGGGGAAAGACCGTACCCCGGATAGAGCTGGCAGGAAGTTCAGCAAAAAAAGTCGAGCGTCGAAAGCCCGCTCCGGCGTATCCTGAACAGGCGAAAGGAGGAGAACTAATAAGATGAAGGAACAGGTGGATGCTGTGCGGCAGATGCAGGAGTATATTGACGAGCATCTGTATGATACGATAACTCCTGCGGACCTGGCGAACGCATCGCATTACTCTCCCTGGCACGCTTATCGCCTGTTTACGCAATGTCTTGGGCGAACGCCATGGGAGTACATCCGGCGCTTCAGGCTGGCGCGGTCTGCGCTTCAGCTGCGGGACGAAAGCATTACGGTAACGGATGCGGCGTTTCGATGCGGGTTTGGCAGTGTAGATGGGTATCGGCGTGCTTTTCACCGCGAGTTTGGCTGCAATCCGCGCCAGTATGCGAAGAAGCCTGTTCCTGTTTATCTGTTTACTCCTTATCGCGCTCAGGATACCGATGCAGACGGAGAGGAGAAACAACGTATGGAAAAGGTTGTAAAAACGGTGCTGATTCAGGAGCTGCACAAACCCGCGCGAAAAATGCTGGTCCGGAGGGGCAAAGACGCCAGGGATTATTATGCTTACTGTGAGGAGGTCGGCTGCGACATCTGGGGCTTGTTGCTGAGCATCCCCGACGCTACTGACGAGCCGATGGGGTTATGGTTGCCCGAACGGCTCCGCAGACCCGGTACCTCCGAATACATTCAGGGCGTGGAAGTGGCTCCGGATTACGCGAATGTTCCGGAGGGGCTTGAATTGCTGGACCTCCCTGCGGCGGATTACCTTCGTTTTCAGGGAGAGCCGTTTGCCGAGGATGACTTCGAGGATGCGATCGAAGAAATCTGGGATGTGATCAAGCGGTACGATCCCGCTGTGATTGGCTGTGCGTGGGACGATGCCAACCCGAGGATACAGTTGGAACCGCGCGGGAAACGCGGCTATGTGGAACTGGTGCCTGTAAAAAAAGCATAATCGAACGAATCAATCAGGTAAGCCCCCGCAACGCTGGATCAGTGTTGCGGGGGCTTTAACAACGTGTTAAAAATGGTTAAATGTGGTCCATAAAGGCTATCATCAAGCCGCTTGATGAGCCTGATAAAAAGGATATGGGAAGTTCATAACGGGGGACAGAAATGGCAAATTGACGCTTGTCAAGCAATACCAACTAGTATAAAATAGATAAGAATGAAGGAATTCGATTAAAAAGCATAGAGGCAACCTGAACGGGCGTCTCCAACCGCATGCTTTTTGAAACCGTAAGGAGGTCGCATTTTGAGTAAAGTCCACATTCTGGATCATCCGCTGATTCAACATAAGCTGAGCATTATGCGCAACAAGGAAACCGGTGCGAAGGAATTTCGCGAGCTTCTGGAAGAAATATCGATGCTGATGGTGTACGAGGTGACGCGTGATCTGCCTACGGAAGAGGTAGAAGTGGAAACGCCGATCTGTAAAACCACCACGCGGATGCTCAGCGGTAAAAAAATCGGCATTGTGCCGATTCTGCGAGCGGGTCTTGGAATGGTAGACGGCGTAACCAAGCTGATTCCGGCGGCGCGCATCGGGCATATCGGCCTCTATCGCGACCCGGTTACGCTGCAACCGGTAGAATACTATTGCAAACTCCCGGAAGACAGCGAAAATCGCGAGTTGATCGTGTTGGACCCGATGCTGGCTACGGGCGGAAGCGCCTCGGCAGCCATTACTTTTATCAAGCAGCGTAATTGCAAGTTTATCCGCCTGGTCAATTTGATCGCGGCACCGGAAGGAATTCAGCGGATCCAGCACGACCACCCCGACGTGGACATTTTTGTAGCCGCCTGTGACGAAAAGTTGAACGAACACGGCTATATCGTTCCCGGTCTGGGAGACGCGGGCGACCGCCTGTTCGGCACCAAATAAGCGTTTTCCGAAA